>JBDTLW010000399.1:0-3493 GCA_039934575.1 Parafilimonas sp.
AATGGTATTTTTTATTTTCTTTTTCGGGACCAGGTAATCCACACTGCTATTAATATAACAATGACAAGTATAAAAAACCACCAACCCATATGCATTCCCCAGTAATAATAATTTTCGTTATTGTGCATCATAATTTTAATTTTAAAATTTTAAAGCATGTAAGTGAATAATGAGATTAGTGCTTCATGCCTTGCATAGGTTGCGTACCGTTCATCATGCTATTACCTTTTTTGTTTTGCATCATCTGCATCATTTGTGGATTTGTTTTCATCATTTCAATCATTCCTCTCATCATACTGCTGTCACCCTTAGCTGTTTCCATCATTGCTGACAGCATACCCTGCATCATTCCGGGATTGGCTTTCAGCATATTCATCATTGTATTATGGTTTTGCATCATCATCATTTGCTGATTCTGCATCATCATTGTACCATTTTTGCTATTCATCATTGTACCTATCATTTCCTTCGACATCATACTATCGTTCGCAATGGCACCCATGATTTCATTTCTTGTTTGTGCATTTGAAAGAGGACTTGTTTGAGCTGACGTGGACTGGCAAGATGCAAATAGTGTTACCAATGCTATTGCCCAGGCTACTGTTTGTAATGTTTTCATTTTTACTAAGTTTTTAATTGATTTATATAGACGAGAAGGTAGCTACTTTATCGCACGTTTCTATTACACAATTAATCATAATAGTTACATCTTTCACATATTTATTGTCGATTTCATTGCAAGAGCACCCATAGGCGCTGCGACTACCATTGATAATGAAGAATGATTGTAAGCTGATACAACCAATATTTGAGTACCGGCGGGAAATGGCTTGCATGCAAATTCTGTAATTGCCGCTTTATTATAATTGGATCCATCTGTTGCCAGTAATATTTTCATGATTTTGTTTTACTTAACCTTATGCACACAATTAAAACAGCAGCAGGGATGCACCATTTATATTGTGTTGCTACAATTACTTAACCTCTGCATAAGGAAGATTGGTTGCTTTATCCATAAAGCCGATATTTCTATTATGGTTTGCATTAACCTGGAATGCTTTGTCCTTTACTTTAAAAGCGCCGATCCATGTGGATATGTGCTTTCGCTTCTTACTTTCAATCGCCTTTAAGTTATCGTGGTCATTTACAAAAGACTTTACTTTCTCTTTTGAATTATCTGCTTTGTCTTCATCCATGTTGAATAAATTTATTTAGGTACATCAGTCAATAGTATTTGTTTCATCTGGTTATACTGCTGATTATTTATCTGCCCTGATGCAAAACGTTTTTGTAAAATATCCAGCGCGGAATCTTTCTTATTTCGCTGTCCGGGAATATTATAGGGCGTAACAAATATCCAAAAAAGCAAAATGCCCCACACGAACCACCATATCATATTCATTCCCCAATAATTGTAATACATAAATTTTTTTTTTGAAATGAGATAATTTAATACCGTAATTTTTTTAGAACCTTAAGCGGTTGCTTTCACCGCTTTCTTCGAAATTTCTTTGATCGATTTTTTTAAATCTTTTTCAATTTTTGAAATAAGACCAACGTTATTGTCTGTCATAACTTTTTCAACAGCTTTGATCAGTTTTTTCTTTATGAGCTTAACTTGTTTTTTTTTCATGATATAAAATTTGATATAAGAAATACTTGTAAAATTTATAAGGCGGTTTTAGTATTTAATAGTGAGATTTAATCAGCGCTCACTTTTATTTCTTAATCCATCAGCGCGTGGTTCCCAGTTAATGGCATCTTGTCTGTCTGTTTGCAACGCTGCATTTGTCTTCATTTTTTATAATTTATTCCGTAAATAGTTTTACACAATACAAAGGTCACTTCAATACTTCAGCACAGTGTTACACCTATCTGTAAATATGTTACATCATTCACAGGTTTGCTATAAATGTTGGGTTTCATTTAACATCTCTGGTTTCAGAATTTCCACCTAAGTATTTCTATTGATATAACAATCGTTCTAACACGCTTAACTTAAAAGCTGATCAACCATTGTTGCCATCATTAATTCTTCATTCGTTGGAATAACATACACTTTAACTTTGCTATTATCATTTGAAATCAACCATTCATTTTTATTATTTTTTTCTTCATTCAATTCAATTCCTAAATATTTAAAGTCTTCGCAAATTCGTGAACGTATTATTGCGGCATTTTCTCCAATGCCACCAGAAAAAACGAGTATATCCAATCCGCGTAAAGCTGCTGTGTAAGCGCCTATATATTTTTTAATTTGATAACAAAAAATGTCAATTGCCAATGCTGCATCTTTGTTTTTTTTCCCCTGTTGAAGCAACACTTGCATATCAGCACTAATGCCTGATATGCCAAGCAATCCTGATTGATGATTAATTAAATTATTAAATGCTTTTGCATCCAAACCTTCCTGCATTAAATACCAGGCAACGCCGGGATCAAGATCGCCGCTTCTTGTACTCATTACAATACCACCGGCAGGCGTAAAACCCATGCTTGTATCAATACATTTCCCATCTTTAACTCCGGCAATGCTGGCACCATTACCAAGATGTGCTAATATGATTTTGCCATTTGCTTCGGCTTGATTTTGCTTTCTTAATTCCTGCATTAAATAGCTGTAAGAAATGCCATGAAATCCATAGCGCTGAATGCCTTCATCGTAATACTTTTTAGGAATGGCGAACGTTTTTGCAACAGCAGGAATGCTTGTATGAAAAGCTGTATCAAAACACGCAACCTGTAACAGTTGCGAAAATTTTTCTTTTATGATTTTTATAATTTCAATTTCTGCAGGAAGATGGTCAGGATCATAATCAGTAATGCTGTTTAATTCTTTTATTAAATCATCTTTAATAATTTCGGCTTGTGTATGTTTCATTCCATGCACAATACGATGACCAATTGCATTTACATTTTTAAACCAATCTTGTTTTTCAAACCAACCTATCAAAGAAGCTGTTGCGTTGTAAAAGTTTGAAGCATCAATCTGTTCTTCGCTTATTTTATTGTTTTGGTTGATTGTAAAAATTGCATCCTTCAAACCAATACGCTCAATCTTGCCTGAAATATTTTGCTGTAATTCATCCTCCTTTGTGTACAAGGCAAACCTGATACTTGATGAACCTGCGTTGATGGTTAATATGCAATCATGCTTATGCATATACAATGTTTTCCGGTTTGATGGACAATCCTAACGCCGCTAATGCATTTCGTGTTGATAAAAAATCTTTGTGGCAAATACTTTTGATACCTAAATCTGCGGCAACATCAACAAACATTTGCACATCATCAATATATACCACTTCATTTTCCGGAACCTGTGCCATATCAAGCGCCAGCTTGAAAATCCTCGCATCCGGTTTTCTTATATGAACATAGCAGGACGAAACAAAAAAATCGAATATTTCATTCAGCTTAAAAGTGTTTATCCTGTATGCATTTAGTTCTCTGGCTTCATTGCTTACGGCAACTATTTTTAAATTGTATTGAT
>JBDTLW010000400.1:0-3489 GCA_039934575.1 Parafilimonas sp.
TCCTTGCCTGTTTTAAAAAAAATATATGCCTGGTCAAATGTATCGGCAGCCTCTTTTTTTTCTGCAACTTTATTTTTATAAAAATTATATTTTGAAATGGCTTTCATAAATCGTTCGTGTGTTATTGGCTTCACCAGGTAATCCAGCACATCTAATTCAAAAGCCTCCGCTGCATATTCTCTAAACGCAGTGGTAAGAATTATTTTAGGGCAAACCTTAAGAGATTTTATTAATTCAACTCCTGAAACTTTTGGCATTTGTATATCTAAAAAAAGCAGATCAACAACATTGTTTTGCATAAAGTTAAATGTATCCAATGCATTGCTGAAAGTGCCCAAAAGTTCAAAGCCTTCCATTTCCTCTAAATATAATTGTATAAGCTCTCTCGCCGGATGCTCATCGTCAGCTATAATGCATTTTATTGTTTGCATATTTTTATTTTTAGCGTTACTAAAAAAGAATATGTTTCTTCAATAATCTTAAGCTCATGCCTGTCAGGATATAAAAGCTGCAACCTTTTTTTTACATTTTTCAAACCTATGCCGCTGCTCTTTGGCAGAGTTGATCTGTCTTTTTCTTCTATGCTATTTTCTATTTTAATAGTAAACTCATCTTTTTGTTTTGAGAGGTCAATACGTATCCAGCTTTTTCCTATTGAATTTGCAACGCCATGTTTAAAACAGTTTTCAACCAATGGAAGTAAAAGCAATGGCGCTATAGAAAGTTCATCAATGGCATCATACATATTTATTGATGCATCCAGCTTATCTCCATAACGGTTTTTTTGCAATGCTATATAATGTTTAATGTATGAGATCTCTGAAGATAAAGAAACCGTTTCCTGTTTTGATTCATATAAATTATAATTAAGAAAATTAGAGAGATGAGCAATCAATCCTGCAGTTTCAGGGCTTTTTGCAAAAGCAGTTGCATAGATATTGTTTAACGTATTAAAAATAAAATGCGGTTGCACCTGCGATTTAAGCAGCTCAAGTTCAGCCGTTGTTTTTTCCTGCAATAAAATTTGAACGATTTGCTTTTGCTCATACCAGTACTGCACAAAATAAAATAAGGCATACACACCCACAATCAAATAGAGGTTCACTAATTCAATAAGCAATTTTGGAAAATAAAATAATGGCAAATCAGCAGCCGAAGGATAGAAATGCGGGTATATAAAAAAATAATTAAAACATCTTCTTATTAAAAGTAAAATAATAGAAGATGAAATTTGAAAAATCCAAAATTTTAATTTTTTACTTTTTAAATAATACCGCTTAATTAAAACATGAACAGTTGCATAAGAAACAACAAATGATAAAGGCAATGCCATACAGGCATTTATAAAATATGTATTGAATTGCCATGAAAGTGCTGCGAGCCCAAGCCATTCATATAAAAAATAGATAAGCCAGAAAATAAGGTTAAACGCAATATGATTTCGAAAGTTTGACTGCAAATAATATTTAGCTTTTATTAATGAATAAAGGTAATATTCATAAAGGCAACAACCATAAGCAGGCTGTCATCATTATACAATCTGAAAATATTTTCGACCAAATGCATTGTATAGCCACAAACACCATTAGTAGCAGCAAACTGCATTTAGTATAAATATTCAGGCAGTTTAAAGAATAATGAATTTTATCTCACGCTCCTTAAAATATATTTGAGAATGCTTTACAACAAAGCAGGTTTTACAAATTTTATAAATTAAACTACACATGAAATATTTTATTAAAACGGGCAGGATATTTTATGCAATAGCCCTTATAGTTTACGGCATTCAGCAATTTATTTATGGCGATTTCAGAAACGTATTACTTCCGCCCTGGCAATCGCACTTGCCATTGCTTCCTGCATGGGCATACTTATTCGGGTTATACCTTATTGCTTCCGGCATAGCAATCATTATAGGAAAAAAAGTTTACGAAGTATCACTCATCTTAGGCGGCATCTTACTTTTTATTGTATGTGCATTTCAAATTCCTTATGAGTTAATTTCAGAGCCTAATAAAAGTTATCACATGGGTTTGTGGACAAGCGTATTAAAAGAAGCAGCATTAGCAGGAGGTGCCTTTGTGGTTGCGGACAGCCTTATGCAAACTAAAGAAATTGCAATTCAAAAAAATAAAACCTGGATTAAAATATTGGATAAAATAAAACCGTATGGCAACATATTTTTTTGCAACACGATGATATGTTTTGGCATTGCACATTTTATGTATGGTGAAAATATTTCCAACCTTGTTCCTTCCTTTTTTCCCGATCATATTTTCTGGACATATTTTGCTGCAGTTGCATTAATAGGTTCGGGCAGTTTTATTATTTTAAATATAAGAACCAGGGTAATTGCATTGCTGCTCAGCCTTATGATATTTTTATGGTTTTGGATGGTACATCTGCCCGGCGCATTTCAAGATCCGCATTTAGACAGAGGCAACAACGTTTCCAGCGCATTTGATGCATTAGCCTTTAGTGGTATTGCATTACTGATTGCTTTTACATTAAAAAAACAAAAGCTGATTGATGATATTGAAAAAATTGGAGCGTAATAATACCAACAGCATTAAAATACATATCATTTTTTATGAAGAGAATTTACAGTATAGATTTTATGAGAGGCTTTGTTATGATCATTATGGTTTTAGACCATGTGCGTGATTTTATGCATACCACTTCTATAGCTCAATCGCCAACAGATTTAAATACCACAACGCCTGCATTATTTTTTACAAGATGGGTAACGCATCTTTGTGCCCCAACCTTTGTTTTTCTGTCCGGCACTTCTGCATTTATTTCAATGTTTTATAAGAATGATATTAAAAGCACAAGAAAATTCTTATTAACAAGAGGATTATGGCTGATAGTATTGGAATTTACTTTGGTGAACTTTGGGCTTTGGTTTGATGTGCATTTTGATGTTTTTCTTTTTGATGTAATTGCAACTATTGGTTTTGGTTTTATAGTGTTGGGGCTTCTGCTGAAGCTAAAGCCGCAAACAATAGGAATAATAGGACTTGCCATCATATTTCTGCACAACCTTGCGCCGTTTGTACCTGGTGCGGAAACATCTTTATTTAAAAAGATATTAATGCCTTTTTTTGCACCTGGTGCATTTCCATTTGGTAATGGCAAAGTATTTATAATGGGTTATCCGCCCATTCCCTGGCTGGGCATTATGCTTGTTGGTTTTGCTGCAGGAGAATTTTTTAAGCAGGAGGAACATACAAGAAAAAAATTTTTTGCAAAAATTGGCCTGACATCAATTGCGCTATTTATCATCATCAGAGCTATAAATATTTATGGCGATTCGTTTAATTGGATGCAGCAAAAAAATTCATTTTATACTTTATTGTCTTTCATCAACGTAACAAAATATCCGCCATCACTTGATTTTATTTTATTGTTTTTAGGTATTATGTTTTTAATTCTTTCAGCGGCAGAAGGCATTAGAAATAAGTTTACTGATATTGCCAGTGTATATGG
>JBDTLW010000401.1:0-3489 GCA_039934575.1 Parafilimonas sp.
TTTGGATCGAATGCATCAAAATAAATGATATGAAATTTTTCTTCTGTTTCAAATTGCTGTAAATTGGTTTTAAATTTTTAAAGAAATAATGGATAAAGTGCAACGACTTTATTCCATTCGCAATCATGCATAGCAATAAAGCTTTTCTACCAAACTAATCATGCTGTTTATGTCTCTTGCTTTCTTCATTGTAAATTTTCAAATATGAAATATTTAATTACATTATTGACTCTAATTATTGTAGTCACACAGCCTTTTGCTCAAGCTGGTAAATTAACTCAGCCATTTGGTGATACAGGCACGGTGCTTACCGGATACAATAACACGCAGTTACAATGTTTTGCATCTGCTATGCAGACTGATAATAAACTCGTTGTAGTGGGTAATTCCGACTCTGCAGGTATTGATGGCTTTTTAATATTACGTTATTTATCTGGAGGAAGTTTAGATAATGGTTTTGGTATAAATGGAAAAGTTGTTATCAACTTTGGTTATGATTCACATGAGGCGCATGGAGTTGCTATACAGCCAGACGGGAAAATCATTGTTACAGGTGTTGGTGTAATTGGTTTGTTTGATCCGCAATACGATATACTCACAGCAAGATTAAAATCTAACGGAACACTTGATAGCAGCTTTGGGCATAATGGAAAGTTAATCACAGATTTTGGGAAAGCTGAAAATGCATATTCACTTTGCCTTCAGTCTGATGGTAAAATCGTAGTTTCCGGAAACTATAATCATGTAAATTTTCTTCTAATACGATATCAAACAAACGGAAATTTAGACAGCACTTTTGGAAGTAATGGCAAAGTTATTAATACCCAAATTAGTAATATGGCGTATGCCAGATCGGTGATTATTCAACCTGATGGAAAAATTATTGCTGGCGGTGACAAATCCGGATCAACTCCTGTCTGTTTAATTGTACGATACAATACCAATGGCACTTTAGATTCTGCTTTTGGCACTTCAGGAATTGTGTACACAAAATGCAGTAATTATGGGGATCAATTTCTAAAAATTGTTTTACAACAGGATGGAAAAATTATCGGTGTTGGAAGAACTGGATTGGTTTCTTCAAATGACAATAATAACAACATTATTGCTGTTCGATATAAAAGTAACGGTTCCTTAGATAGCAGTTACGGGTTGTCTGGAATTTCGACAATAAATTTCGCGAATGCATCATCGGCAGGAAATAGTGCTGTATTGCAAACTGATGGCAAGCTTATAATTGCAGGAGATATAAGCGGAGATGATTACCCGGATTATGTTTTGGTAAGATTAAAGACAAATGGCAACCTTGATTCAGCTTTTGGTACTAATGGTGCAACTATTACTGATTTTAATTTAGCTGATATTGCTTACGCCGTAGCAATACAAGGTGGTGACAGCAGTATAGTAGTGGCAGGTTCATCGCAATCATCTGCAACAACTGATACAATTGATGTTTCTTTAGCTGCTTACAATCAGTCGGGCATAAGACAAATGATTATAACAAAAATCAGGAAATGGTTGCAACATCACAACGGTATAATATGGGATAATAATAGCAGCATAAGCAGCTATGTGGTACAACGCAGTTATGATGGTATTCATTTCAATTCCGTTGCAAGAATAAATGCAGGCAATCGTTCTGATTATACTTATGCTGATCCTTCACCATCAGGCAGCACAAATTATTATCGTTTGCAAATAATAAGTGTAAGCGGTGCAGTTAATTATTCAAATGTAATTGCGGTAACTAATAATGAAGATGCTATTAAAATTTCACCAAATCCTGCAAAGAACAGTTTGCATATTGAAGGCTTATCACCAAACATAAAACTTACCGTTATTGACTTTGCCGGCAATATAAAACTGCAAGCGTTTTCAAATAGTAATTCATATAACTTAAATATTGCTTCGCTTACAACAGGCAATTATTTATTAAAGATTAAAACAAACAATGGTGTGGTTACAAAGAAGTTTGTAAAGGAATAAGACTTGTATTTGTTTAAAGCATTTTATTTAGGTTGATGTAAACTAATTTTTCTTCGCCCTTACAATTTCTCTTTTACCTTTTGGACCTTTAACCTTTTCTATGCTGAAACCCGCAGCCTGCATAGCTCTGCGCACAATGCCTTTGCTGCAATACGTAACAAGAATTCCGTTTGTTTCAAGCAAAGCAAACATTTTTTTGAAAACAGTTTCTGTCCATAATTCAGGTTGTGCATTTGGATCGAATGCATCAAAATAAATGATATGAAATTTTTCTTCTGTTTCAAATTCAAGTAAACCTGCTTTATTTTTTTGAAAAGAAAATAATGGATGAAGTGCTACAGCCTTGTTCCATGCACATTTATACATTGCAAGAAAGTTTTTTTCTAAATCTTTATTTATTAAACAAGGATAATTAAGCTGTTTGATTTCTTCAATTGAAAGCGGGTAAGGTTCTATAGTTTGATAGTATATTTTTTTATTGAGTTGAATTGCTTCGTGTAAACTTAGCAATGCATTTAAACCTGTACCAAAACCAACTTCAAAAATTTTAATTGTTTGATTGAATAGGAGTTTGTTTTTATCAATAAAATAAATCAACCCTGATTTAATAAACACATGCATGCTTTCCTGTATCGCACCATGCTTACTATGATAAGCAACATTCATTTCAGGAATGGCAATAGTGTGTGAACCATCTTCTGTTATTTGTATCGTTCTGTTATCTTTCAAAATAAAAATGTTTTTCTATTTATCGTGTATGCATACTTAATATAAGTTTTAAAATTATTCGTTTAATATTATTAAACTCTTAGTTTAGCACTTTCAACATTTTATAATAAAACAATTAGTGAAACATGAAAAAAAGATTACTCGCACTTGCAATGCTTGGCCTGGCTTTGCATGGATTTTCTCAGAACGACCTCAAAAGTTCTATTAAAGGCAAGAGTGGTTTAACCAAACAATTCACCAACCTTTCAAAAACACAGCAAGTGTCTTTCAATCCTTCGCAAGCTTCCAAAATACTTGGGCTGGATAATCAAAGTTCGTTGGTTTTAAAATCAACAGAAAAAGATAAACTTGATATTGTGCATTATCGCTTTTATCAAACATATATGGATATTCCTGTTAACCGGTCTATGTATGTGGTAAATGTAAAAGATGGAAAAATTATTTCTGCATCCGGTTCAATTGTTACGGATTTCAGCAATGATATGTTTGCAGGAAATAATGCAAAAATTGATGTAAAGCAAGCGATAGCAAACGCGATAAATACTGTTGGCGCAAACAAATATGTTTGGGAAATTCCTGAGATGGAAAAAAATTTAAAAGCCATCATGAAAAGCTCTTCAGCAAGTTATTATCCTGTTGCTGAAAAATGCTGGTATTATACAGGAGACCAGATTGATGTTCAGCATTTACAACTGGCTTATAAGATTGATGTTTTTGCAGAAGAACCTTTTAGCCGCGCTTATTATTTTGTTGATGCATCAACAGGAAAAATAC
>JBDTLW010000402.1:0-3484 GCA_039934575.1 Parafilimonas sp.
GCTAAACTCTATAAAAGTTTGCATCAGCCGGATTCTGTTATGTATTATGCTAACGCTGCTCTGCAAAAATCCAGGCTATTAAAGCAAGCCAGAGATATAAGTCGAGCTGCAGATTTACTTGCTGATGCCTGGAAAATGAAAGGAAATGCTGACAGTGCATTTACCTATATCAGTATAGCGAAAAAGCTGGGCGATAGCTTATCAGAAGTCAGGAACAAACAACTAACCCAATTCCAGGATATTAATTTTGAGGAGCAGTTACGCATGGAAAAACAAGAGCAGGAAAGTATTACTTATAAAAACAATATTCGTACGGCGGCACTAATCAGCGGCGTAGGACTGTTATCCATCCTTGCTTTTATATTTTATCGCAACAACAAACAAAAACAAAAAGCCAATAAAGTTTTGGAAACAACTTTGACTGATTTAAAATCTACACAAGCCCAACTCATCCAAGCTGAAAAAATGGCTTCACTTGGTGAGCTCACTGCAGGTATAGCACATGAGATTCAAAACCCATTAAACTTTGTCAATAATTTTAGTGATGTAAACAAAGAGCTTTTGGTTGAGATGAAAGATGAAATGATTAAAGGGAATTTAGCAGATGCAAATGAAATAGCAAATGATGTAATTAGTAATGAAGGAAAAATAAATCATCATGGAAAAAGAGCAGATGCCATTGTAAAGGGAATGCTTCTGCATTCACAAAAAAGCACAGGTGTAAAAGAACCAACAGATATCAATGTTTTGGCAGATGAATATTTACGTTTAAGCTATCATGGTTTAAGAGCAAAGGATAAAAATTTCAATGCTGAAATGAAGACAAATTTTGATGAAAGCATCGGAAAAATAAATATCATTCCGCAGGATATTGGACGGGTGTTGTTGAATTTGTACAATAATGCATTTTACGCAGTACAACAAAAGCAGTCGACTGAAAAAAATTACCACCCAATTGTTTCTATAATAACAAAAAAACTGGACAACAATATTTTAATAACAGTGACCGACAACGGCAATGGTATTCCTCAAAACATCGTTGATAAAATCTTTCAACCATTCTTTACCACCAAACCCACAGGACAAGGGACAGGATTGGGTTTGAGTTTAAGTTATGATATTATAAAAGCGCATGGTGGAGAAATAAAAGTAGAGACGAAAGAAAATGAGGGAACAGAGTTTAAAATAATTATACCAATAACAAATAATATTTAACTGCTTATGTATTACAAAGCCTTTTTTACAACTGTATTGATATTTATTCTTTCAATACAATCCGTTTTTTCGCAAACTGTCAATTTCAATTATGATTATGATTCGCTGGCAAAACAACTTCCGCTAAAAACTACCGATGCCGAAAGAATAAAATTGCTGACCCTGTTGGTTGATATAACGCCTGAATTTCCTGTTGAACCCCCTCCAGGACTTATAACTTTTTTGAATGAGTTGATAGCGCTGAATAAAAAGTATGGAATAGATGACAGCGCTTATCAGTCAATGAAAGAAAGCTTTGAATTATGGCAGGGAGGTGATTTTGAAACCGCATTGTTAAAATGTAAAAAAACAGTTGACCTGTTTGATAAGCAGAAAAAAGTTATTTCACCATATCTTTCCCAGATAAGGATTCTATACAACCGTTTGAACCTGCAGGAAGAGAGGTTTCAATTTTATAAAGCTAAACTGGAATATTATTTACTAAACGGGCCTGTAGAAAATACAGCAGCCTGCTACCACGGCATAGCAGGTTATTATGCTTACAAAGCGGATTTTAACCTGGCTATCAGTAATTACCTAAAAAGTGCCAGTGTATATAAATCATTCGATCAACGTAATTATAATAATGAAATTGGAGCGGCTGGGGCTTTTTATACCGAATGGGGCAACGACGCTAAAGCTGAATATTATCTAAAGAAAGCAATACCGTTGCATAAAGCATACAAGGACAGTACAAATGTGGCCTATTGTTTATTTTCATTAATAAAGCTGAATACAAAATCAAAGAACTTTGAGCAAGCGCTTATGTATGCGGATGAAGCGATACGTTATTCTAATAAAAATGCTAATGATGAAACGTATGCCATTGCAGTGAATGATAAAGCATTGGTGTACCTGGAGATGCAAGAGCCGGATCTGGCATTACCTTATTTGATGGAAGTAAAAGAATTGATTGATCGTTACCATTTTCAAATGTTTTCTATTGCCGGATTTTTAGAAAGCGATTTCGCATTTTATAAATATTATAAAGAGAAAAAGGATTACAAAAAAGCTGCTACTTATTTGCTTGCCGCTTATAGCAAATCTGTCGAAGAACATGATAAATCTTCACAGCTTCAATATTTGAAAGAGCTTGGCTTTTTCTATCAACAAACTCAACCTGCGCTTGCTATGCAGAATGTGTCAAAATATTTTGGGTTGAAGGATTCTATTGAGGCGGGAAATAATAGTTTAAAAGTTGCCCAATATGAGAATGAGCAAAAAGACGATGAACAAAATCAGCGTATCAATACCCTAAAACAAGAACGAGCCGTTCAGGCAGCTACCATCAAACAACGTAATATTATTCTTTGGATTTCATTAGGTGCTATTCTGCTTATTGCTGCTTCAGTAATATTTTTATACAAGCAACTCACAATTAATAAAAAAGTATTGAGGTCACTTCGTAAAACACAACGCCAACTTATACAAAGTGAAAAAATGGCCAGCCTCGGAGAACTTACTGCCGGGATTGCACATGAGATTCAAAACCCATTAAACTTTGTAAATAACTTTTCCGAAATAAATACAGAGTTGGTTGATGAATTACAAACTGAAATAAAATCTGGAAACACAGAAGAAGCTATTTTAATTTCAAATGATATCAAAGTCAATTCAGAAAAAATAAATCACCATGGAAAGCGCGCTGGAGATATTGTAAAAGGCATGCTGCAACATTCACAATCGAGTACAGGTAAAAAAGAACTCACTGATATTAATGCATTATGTGATGAATATTTACGTCTCTCCTATCACGGCCTAAGAGCAAAGGACAAATCTTTCAATGCAGATTTGAAAATTGATTTTGATGAAAGCATTGGGAAAATAAATATTGTTCCGCAGGATATTGGAAGGGTACTTTTAAATTTGTATAATAATGCTTTTTACGCCGTGAATGAAAAGCTCACAGCTCAAAGCTCACAGCTCACAACTAATTTCCAGCCAATTGTTTCAATCAGCACAAAAAAATTAAACGTCAAAGTTGAAATAAGAGTAAATGACAACGGCAATGGTATTCCACAAAATATCGTTGATAAAATCTTCCAACCCTTCTTCACCACAAAACCCACAGGCCAAGGGACAGGATTGGGTTTGAGCTTGAGTTATGATATTGTAAAGGCACACGGCGGAGAAATAAAAGTAGAGTCCGTAGAGAACCAGGGAACAACATTTATCATTCAATTACCACTGGTATTATGAAAAAATCTTTATTCATATTTATATTGCTTAT
>JBDTLW010000403.1:0-3484 GCA_039934575.1 Parafilimonas sp.
GCAGTTGCTATTTCAATCCATGCTGGAGAGACTGGCTTGTAATTGACTCGCATCTTGTATTTCAACAGGCTTTAAAAAACCCTGTAATTTATGAGGCCATAAAACAATTATATCCTGAACGCATACCCGTTAAAGTAAATCCTAATCCTCCTGATCCGGCGCCTTTTAAAACAATGATGATACCTATTCTGGGTAATCAGCCAATGCCTTTAAAAACGGCAAGCATTTATACAAGAAACTCATCATCTGCAAACTCAAAAACATCTTCAAAAGATAAAAGCGATTCTGAAAATATTGATCAATACAGCTATTATAAAACGGTTGTTGCACAACCAACGCCTGTGGCAACTTTATCAAAATATACTTATGATAAAGTTTCATTGGGTTCAATTATTGACACGCCTCATCTTATTTGTATAAGAGAAGATGTAACTAATCAAACACTGCAGTTTAAAGAATATGATCGCTCTGTTTCTGAACTTGCAGGCGGCCCCTATACAGGCAACGGCAACAAGCTTGATCTGGGCACAGCAACAACTGATATAAATGGTAATTATGTTTTTCGTTTTACACAAACAGCATCTGAACTGGTGAATGAAATTTTACATGATGTTGCAGCAACAGAAAATCCATTGGTGCAAATGAATCCTGATGTTATTGTAAGCATTCCTGATATCAGTGGTAATCCTGTGTATGAAAGCGCCGTTTACTTTAATGTTCCAAACCTGAAACGCATTGATATTTGTTTACCAAAATCTGTTATCAAACCTGCACGTTTATGTACTACGGATAATCTTATTACCAGTGTTGGTTTAATACCGGTAGTAGGTGCACAAAATACAGGCTGGTCAGCAACAGTACGAGATGACGGATTTACAAGATACAGAACAGACGGGCAGATCACTAATCATGGCGGTCTTCTTACTTCACCAAAAATTGAATGCGGATGCTGGAATGGAACGCTTGATCTGTGGGGTTGTCTTGGTAATGAAGATGCGTATTATTATACAATTCGTTCAAGGCAAAATGGCGGAAGCTGGAATTTTGTAACTGATGAATTTCATTGCCCCAGAATTTCAATTCCTGATACAACAAGCCCGTTTAATAAAGTTGGTCCGTTCTTTAATGTGCCATTAAATGTTCCTGGTTTTGGTACCGGTAATGTTGCACATTATACAAATATTCAGCGCCAGCATAATCTTGGTCTTGTTGACTGGATGAGCCCATTTTATCTTGTATTGATCGAACTAAATTCAGGGCTTTATTCAACAGGTCCGGTTGATTTCAGAATAGATGCGTACAATAATAGCGGCAATCAAATAACATCAGATCTCATCACACTGTATATTGACAATACACCAGTTGTGTTTAATATTAATGATGCAAACTTCACTACTTCAGTTGACAGTGATTGTGTATTATTTGCATTAACTGATGCGGAAATAAGCCAGCCATTACCATTGAATGTAATGTTCAGAGCTAATCAGGCAAACGGCTTTCTTCAGTTATATAATTTGTATATGGGCAAAGGAAAATACAACGCTGCATTTGGAACAACAAGTAACCCGGCAGGTGTTGCATCGCAAACGTATAGCGGCGCTTATCCCGCATGCAGTGCCTTTACAGGTAATGCTGATATATTGTCCGTTGATATTAATGGCTACAGCACTATACAACTTATACCAACCGGTTCATGGCTTAATGCAGATCAAAGTTTTTGCACATTCACGGTTGACCTTAGCACGCAAAAAAGAGGAACAGATGGATATGGATTTGATGTTGCACAAGGACCGTCACAATTTATTTTTGGAATACAACGTGTCAACCCTTAACCCTGAACATGTATAGAAAGATGTATTGCTTTTATATAGTAAGATCTTTCTCAAAACAAAAAGCAATGGCAGGTTCTTCGCAGAATCTGCCAAACTGCTTTTGATTTCAAAATTTTTTTTTTAGTTTTAATGAGCCATTATTTCAATCAAACTATTATAAAAATTTTAAGCAGTGAATATTCTCTATTTAATATTATCAGTTTTTGCAGTGTGGCGATTAATGCATTTACTCAGTAAAGAAGATGGTCCATTTGATATTATTTTTATAATCAGAAAAAAAGCAGGGCAAGGTTTTTTGGGTAAACTGATGGACTGTTTTTATTGCCTGAGTATATGGATAGCATTGCCTTTTGGAATATGGCTTGGCCAGAATTGGGTTGAAAAAATTTTAGTGTGGCTTGCATTATCAGGTGCTGCTTGTGTACTTGAACAGGCAACAAAAAAAAATGATTCAAATCCATCAACATTTCATGAAGATTAAAATCAATTTAAAACTTATTGTATGTGTAATTGCGGGAAAAAAAGAAATCAAATAAAACAGCAATCACCCGTATTTAACCAGGTGGTTAATAGCCAGCCTATGCCCTCGCCTTCCATTCAAAAAAAGCCGCCTGTAATGTTTGAATATACAGGCAAAACTGCATTATCAGTAATAGGAAGCATTACAAGAAAAAATTATCGCTTTAATTTTCCAGGCGATAAACAATTGATTGAATTTAATGATGCAGGCTCTATGATGGGAGTGCCGGTATTGAAAAAAATTACGAATTAAAAACAGGATCGAGTTTCACATTTTTATTATAAAAATTATGGGCTCACAACTCCTCCCTTCTGCACTTGTGTAGAAGTGTTGGGGATGAGGACTCTTCCTGCACCCGCATATTTTTTACTCCAGTAGCTGTCATTCAGATCACTGATTGTAACACCACCACTTGTAGATGCATGTACAAATTTATAGTTGGCAACATATAAACCTACATGCGTTATTGAATGACCACTTTTAAAAAAAACAAGATCACCTTCCTGCAGTTCGCTCTCTTTTATATGTGTTGAAAAATCATATTGCTCATGTGCAGTTCTTGGCACCTCAACACCATACACATTGCGTAACATAGTTTGTGTGAAAGCAGAACAATCAATGCAATGTTCATCATCGCCACCCATACAATAACGCGTGCCCCACCAATGATCAATCTGTTGAAATAATTGCAGGTTGTTTATGTCTTCAACAGGCATGTCCATCATTATGGCATATTTAATCTGAAGCCAATCAGCCTTTTCTATATTAAAAGAAGATGACTTATAATTATATGTTTTTTTACCGCTTTGCTGACCCGATTTTTTATAAGTAAAGTCGTTACCTTTTTTCTCACCGGGATTTATACTAACATCATCAAGAAATTGCGGATTTTTTTTCTTTACAGAAGCTGCATTCTTATTGCGTGATGTTGCAGGCTGTAAGCTTTTACAACTGCATAAAATTAACAGCAGGCAAAAGGTTTGTGTTAATCTTAAATTCATTTGAAGTGCGCAATATAAAAATCATTCATACAAATGAATCATACCTGCATAAGTTTTATAAATTTCATTAACAATATGCGAATTGTGGAAAACCCTGTGTGTTTCTTTGATTGATATTTAGGAAATTTGTT
>JBDTLW010000404.1:0-3470 GCA_039934575.1 Parafilimonas sp.
AGGCAGAAAAAAATAAGATCATTGTGTTGCTTGATAATATTCGCAGCGCATATAATGTGGGAAGTATTTTCAGAACCGCTGATGCATTTTTAATTGAGTGCATTTTTATCTGCGGATATACACCGCCGCCAACACATCGTTCTGTTCACAAAACTGCATTGGGCGCAGTTGATACGGTTGACTGGATGCATTTTGAAAATATTGCAGATGCCATCAATCAACTAAAAGAAAATAATTATGGAGTGTATGCAATTGAGCAGGCTGAAGAAAGTATTAAACTTGATACATTTTCAATTTCATCATCACAAAAAATGGCTGTTGTTTTTGGTAATGAAGTTACCGGTGTGCAGGATGCTGCAATGCAGCAATGTGATGGCTGTATAGAGATTCCGCAGCATGGTATGAAGCATTCGTTAAATGTAAGTGTTGCCGCAGGAATTGTATTGTGGAAGTTAAGCGAAGAACTAAAACGGTCAGACGGCTTTGAGCCGTCAGACCGGTAGCTACAGTAAAATATAAAGGCAGTTTAGAAACATTTATTTTTGCAGAATGACAACAGTGAAGAATTATCTTTCTCTTGTAAAATTTTCACATACAATTTTTGCATTGCCTTTTGCTTTGATTGGTTTTTTTTTGGGAATTACCTATCAACCAATCAACGTATTAACCAATCAACTTCTAATTAAATTCCTGCTTGTTCTCATCTGCATGATCACAGCCCGCAGTGCTGCCATGGCTTTCAACCGTTATTTGGATAGAAGCTTCGATGCAAAAAATCCGCGTACGGCAATACGTGAAATTCCCAAAGGAATTATTTCGCCTTCAAGCGCCTTACGCTTTGTGATATTGAATTGCATATTATTTATTGCTGCAACTTTTTTTATAAATAAAATTTGTTTTTTTCTTTCACCGGTTGCATTGTTCGTGGTTTTATTTTATAGTTACACAAAAAGATTTACAGCTTTATGCCATTTGGTATTGGGCTTGGGTTTATCACTTGCACCAATAGGCGCATATCTTGCCGTAACAGGCCGCTTTGATATTCTGCCTTTATTATTTTCATTCGCCGTAATATTTTGGGTAAGTGGTTTTGATATTATTTATGCTTTGCAGGATGTTGAGTTTGATCAGTCGCAACATTTATATTCTATTCCCGCAACCGTTGGTAAAACAAAAGCTTTACATGTTTCTGAGCTGTTACATATTTTAAGTGCAGCCTGTGTAATAGCTGCCGGATTTTACGGGCATTTTCATTTTATATATTGGATCGGTATTGTTGTTTTCTGCGGCATGCTTATCTATCAGCATTCTATTGTAAAACCTGATGACTTGAGAAGAGTAAATCTTGCTTTTATGACTGCAAATGGAATTGCCAGTGGAGTGTTTGGTATTTTAGTAATTGCAGATCTGTTTCTGAATTAATTGTCAACTGTCAATTATATTTCATGCCGCGAATACTTTGTATTGATTATGGAAAAAAGCGTACCGGCATTGCTGTTACTGATCCTTTAAAAATTATTGCAAGCGCTTTAACTACTGTTGAAACGAAAGAATTATTTCCTTTTCTTAAGAATTATTTTTTAAAAGAAGATGTGGAGTTGGTTTTAATTGGCGAGCCAAAAAATTTAGATGATAGTGATACACATGCAACACCTTTAGTGCGTCAATTCATACAAAAATTTAAAAAAGATTTTCCTTTAATGAAATTTGAAATGGTTGATGAACGCTATACATCAAAGCTTGCAGTGCAGGCAATGGTTGACATGGGCATGAAGAAAAAAGACCGGCGGGTAAAAGGCAATATAGATCAGATTGCCGCTGCAATTATGCTTCAGGAGTATTTAAAAAACATCTAAATACCTAAAGCGACTTTATTCTCTGTTTAACAACCTAATATTTATCTTCGCACGCTAAATTATTAATCATTAAAAATTCTCCCTTCAGGGAGTTAGAAGGCTTCATGATTTTACCCATAGTTGCATACGGAACACCTGTTTTAAGGGCAGTTGCCAAAGAGATTACACCTGATTATCCCAATCTTGAAAAGCTTATTGCTGATATGTGGGAAACGCTGTATGCCAGTAATGGCGTGGGTTTGGCAGCGCCGCAGGTGAACAAGGACATTCGTTTATTTCTTGTTGACAGCATTCAGCTTTTTGCCAACCAGGAAGAAGAAGATAAAGGAAAATATCCCGATGAACCCGGAAGAAAACAGGTTTTCATTAATGCAAAAATAAAAGCGTTTATCGGCGAGCCATGGAATTATAATGAAGGATGTTTAAGTATTCCAAAAATAAGAGAAGATGTTATGCGCCCCGAAACAATTACTATTGAATATGCAGATGAAAATTTTGTTTCTCACACAGAAACATTCAATGGTTTAACAGCGCGTATCATTCAGCATGAATATGATCATATAGAAGGAAAACTTTTTATTGACTATCTAAAACCTTTCAGAAAAAAGTTATTAAAAGGCAAGCTTACAGATATAACCAAAGGCAAAATAAAAGTGGATTATAAAATGGTTTTTCCCAAATGAAATTGAAATATGTTATTCTCTTTTTAACCCTGTTGCCCGTTGCATTGTTTGCTCAAAACAAAGACACATTTGTTGTAGAAGGAAATGATACGACCATCATTATTGATAAAGGTACTTTTACGCTTAAACCCGTCATAGTCCGCAACCACATGGATTATCAAAGTTTGCTGCGGCGCATTCAAAATGATACAACATTTTATAAGGCATTTCGTAACCTGCACATTGTAGAATTTTCATCATACAACAATATTCGTATGCTTGATAAAAAAAATAATGTGCAGGCAAGCTATTACAGCAAAACAAAACAGGTAAGAGAAAATGGGTGCCGCTCTACCGAAACAATTGAACAAAAAACTACCGGTGATTTTTTTGACAGCAAAGGCGATTATAATTATTTAACCGGTGAAATGTATGCTTCTATATTTCTTACAAAAGGAAAAATATGCGGAGAGGATAATGTTGTTGCAGGGCGCACTTTCAATACATCAGATAAAAGCGGTACAGAAAAACATAAAGAACAATTAAAGATGTTGTTCTTTGATCCGGGCAGAAAAATACCGGGCATTCCTTTTATCGGCAATAAGCTTGATCTGTATGATGAAAATGCGCACAAGCTGTATAATTACACACTTGACTACGATACATACAAAGGCAATTATGTGTATATATTTTCAATAAAACCAAAAGATGATCTTGGATTTTTTCACAGAGATGATATTGTAGTAGATGAAATGACAACAAGGTTTGATGCAACAACAATGGAAGTAGTTTCGCGAACATATACTTTAAGTTATAAAGCTGGATTGTATGATTTTACTGTAACCATGCAGGTGGAAATGACGCATGTTGGCAATCTTATAGTTCCTGAAACTATGCGTTATAAAGGAAACTTCAGCGCTATTACAAAGAAAAGAGAACGCGGAGAATTTAC
>JBDTLW010000405.1:0-3467 GCA_039934575.1 Parafilimonas sp.
CTGTGCATTTTGTTCTAAGTTTCTGCATCCATTCTTTTGAAGGAATTGTTATTCCGCTTTCAGCCTGTATGGTTTCAAGTATAACGCAGGAGATGGTTTCATTTATTAATTCAAAAATTTCTTCGCTGTTATAATCAACATGTAAAATACCTGGCAATAAAGGACGAAATGCATTGCGATAATATTCATCACCCATTAAACTTAAAGCGCCCTGCGTGCTGCCATGATAACTTTTATGAAATGCAATCATATTTGTTCTGCCGGTTACACGTTTTGCCAGTTTCATGGCGCCTTCTGTTGCTTCAGTTCCGCTATTGGTAAAATAAACACAATCAAGAGAAGGTGGAAGATGTTGCGTTAATAAGTTTGCATAAGCAGTTTGCGGCGATTCAATAAATTCTCCATACACAATCAGGTGCATATATTTTGCTGCCTGTTCCTGTACAGCTTTAATAACTTTTGGATGTGAATGCCCAATGTTTGCAACACTGAAACCGGAGATTAGGTCTATATATTTTTTACCCGTTGTATCATATTGATAAATGCCGTCAGCTTTTACAATCTCTAATCCAATTGGCGCATCAGATGTTTGTGCAATATGTTTAAAAAATAATTCGCGGTTCGAAATAACATTCATTCTTATGGCGTTTAATGTATAAGTTCGGGTTACAAAATTCAAACTTAATTATTATGGCTATCATTCTACCCTGTTTTGATAAATCACCGCAATTTGGTACTAATTGTTTTATTGCGCCTA
Source organism: Parafilimonas sp. (assembly GCA_039934575.1). GTDB lineage: Bacteria > Bacteroidota > Bacteroidia > Chitinophagales > Chitinophagaceae > Parafilimonas. The sequence continues at coordinate 758 of JBDTLW010000405.1, forward strand.
ATGCAACAATTATTGGCGATGTAATAATGGGCAATGAATGCAGTGTGTGGTTTAATACTGTTATACGCGGCGATGTAAATTATATACATATTGGCCACCGTGTGAATATACAGGATGGAGCCGTGATACATTGCACATATCAAAAGAATGGAACCGAAATAGGTGATGATGTTTCTATTGGTCATAATGCTATTGTGCATGGTTGCATTATACGGCATCATGTACTTATAGGAATGGGTGCAATTGTAATGGACAGATGCGATATAAAAAGTAATTCCATTATTGCTGCAGGTTCTGTTGTGCTTGAAGGAACGGTAGTAGAAGAAGGTTCTATTTATGCCGGTGTACCGGCAAAAAAAGTAAAAGATATTGCTAAAGATGGCATACACGGAGAAATTGAACGCATTGCAAATAACTATATAAAATATGCTTCATGGTTTTCTGAAATTAATGCAGCGAAATAATAGATAAGCTTGTCTAACATTTGACGATAGAAAGGCCGCAAATAAAACTTATTGCTTTTTAAAATCCAGGCAGTAAGTGCTTCAACAGACGAACATAAATTGCCAGTTTTTTTTAGAATTAAATTATTGTTATAAGAAAACTTCGGAGGAGTTTTTACGTATAATATGGAATGAATATTGCTAACACAACCTGAATAAAAAAAATGAAACCTTTTGAATTTACCACCCAAACCGAAATGGTTATAGACGAAACCGGAAACCTGCAACAGTTTTACCGTATCGCAAACGTATTAAGTAAAACACGCCATGTACATTTAATGTCAAAAGAAGATGATGCATCTGTTTTAGAATGGCATTTTAAATATCGCGGCGATATGCTTTCTCTTCAATACAGTATTTATAACGGCGTAACATTACTGTATAAAGGCAAGGATAAAAAATCTGCTGATAAGTTTGCCCTTCGTTTACGCGAACTTCAATAATTATCTTCGGACATAGATTGAAGAATGTTATAATAACTTATATAACGTTCCATATAAATCTTTCCTTCTTCCACTGCTTTTTTTACTGCACAACCCGGCTCTTCAATATGAAGACAATTATTAAATCTGCATTGCTGTAAAACTGTTCTCATTTCAGGAAAGTAATGTGATAGTTCAGAACGCTCCATATCATTAATGGCAAACTCACGTATGCCCGGTGTATCCACTATTTGTCCTCCAAAAGGCAAGTCGAACATTTCTGCAAAAGTTGTTGTATGCATTCCTTTACCGCTCCAGTTACTTACTTCTTTTGTACGCAAATCTAAATGTGGTAATAAATAATTTATAAAGGTTGATTTACCTGTACCACTATGCCCGTAGAATAAAGTTATTTTATCCTGTAATATTTTTTTTACTTCATCAAGCCCTTCAAAAGTTATCATGCTCGTTTTGTAAACCTTGTAACCAACATCAGTATATATCTGATTCAATTTTTCAAACGCATCCCATTCTTTCTTTTTATAGATATCCGTTTTATTATAAATAATTATTGATGGAATGTGATAAGCCTCCGCTGCAACCAGGCATCTGTCAATAAAACCCTGGGAGGTTTTAGGGTCTTTAAGTGTAGCAATAATTAATGCCTGATCAAGATTGGAAGCAATAATATGATGCTGTTGTTTTTGCCGTGGAGAATTGCGTACTATATAATTTTTTCTGTCATGAATATTATTGATTACAGCCGTCTTGCCTGTTTCCTCTTCGGGTTCAATATCAACAATATCACCTACCGCTACAGGATTTGTTGACATAATACCATCAATTTTAAAAATGCCTTTTATGCGTGCATTATATATTGCGCCATCTTCGGTTTTAGCTATATACCAACTACCTGTTGATTTATAAATTCTTGCAAGCATTCAGCGAAGATAGATGAAGGGTTTTTATACCGAAATAAAGAAGTGGAATGAGCTTTGCAGGATAGAAAATACAATTTTTATTATGCATGATTTTAAACTTAGCGGAAACGCATTTCAGCCCCGTGCTACAAATTTATATGAAAGCTCTAATGTAATTAATGTAGGCAAAGCCGGGCGTATAGCTTCCTTAGCAGGTGGTGCTTTTTTGTATTCACTATCTGCATCGGGAAAACAAAATTTTCTAAAAAAAATGTTGCGTTATGGCAGTATTTATTTTTTATACAGAGGCATTTCAGGTAATTGTCCTGTTACTGCTATGCTTCAAAAAGAAGAATATAAAACGCATACACCTGCAGTAAATATCCGTATATGTTTTATAGTAAAAGCGCGGAGAAAACTTGCTTACGATTCCTGGAGAAATCTTGAGCGTTTACCACGCTTTTTAAAACACGTAAAAAAAATTGAGGTTATTGATGAAATTCATTCCCGATGGATATTTAAAACTCCGGGAAGTATTCCTTCAGTTGAATGGAATGCGGAAATAATTGACCAGGAAGAAGGTCGTGAATTAAGCTGGCGTTCTTTGCCCGGTTCTAAAATTGAAACAGCCGGTAAAATAAATTTTGCAGATACAACGGGCGGCACAGAAGTTAATGTACTTATCACGTATCGCCCGCCTGCAGGTTATATTGGCGCTGCCGTAGCTGGGTTTGTAAATCCAACATTAAAAAAAATGGTTGAAGAAGATTTATCCCGTTTCAAAAAATATATTGAAGCAAAAGCGATTGATTAGAGTCATGCAGGTAATGATTTCTAAGGAAATTTTCTGAACATAGTATAGCGC
>JBDTLW010000406.1:0-3465 GCA_039934575.1 Parafilimonas sp.
GAAGTAATTTGCCATCTGCATCGAAATTGTTATTGGTATTTCCATTCGGTTTTAGTTTAATTGCAGAAGCAACTGTGTATTGTGCATTCAATTGGCTTCCTCCCGCCAGCATAATATTACCATTCGCATCAATGCCTGATGCGTTAGCGGCGTCATCATAATTCCCTGTTGCATAAATGTTTTTACCATCTCCGTCAAATGAATTATCAATGCTTCCATTGCTGTTTAACTGAGCTGCTGAATAATTCTGATATACTGCAATTGCTGTTTTTGCAATCTTTAAGGTAGCGGGATTACCGCTTGCACCGGCAAGAAATATTTTGCCATTCGCAAGCAGCGACATGCTATAACAAAAGTCTGGTTTGTCTGTTAGTGATATTATTTGTTCACCATCGCTACCGAAATTGGCATCAAGCTTTCCGTTATTTTTTATGCGTATTACCGAAAATTCATAACTCAAACCGCTTACATAGCTGTAGCCGCAAAGCAGAATTTTTCCATCGGTTTGTATTGCCATATCAGAAGCAACATCCACATTTGTTCCTATTGGAATTATTGTCTTTCCATTTTTGTTAAACGTATTGTCGAAAGTGCCATTATCGGTTAACCTTACCAGCGCAAAATCATCGTTTTCATCACCTCCTGTATAACCACCGATAACTATTTTTCCGTCTGTTGTACCTGCTATAGAAACTGCTATATCATTAGTGCCTGTTTGTATTTGAAATACATATTTTCCATCTCCGGAAAATGTTTCATCAAAACTGCCATCTGTTTTTAAACGCACCGCGGAAAAATCGTAATCTGAGCCAATAAAGCTTACGCCTGCTATTAATATTTTCCCTGAGGATTGTATAAAAACCGAGTTTGCTATATCATTCTTTTCTGCACCAACACTGAATTGTTTTTGTCCATCAGCATCAAAATTATTATCCGGACTTCCGTTACTGTTCAACCTTGCCACTGCATAAAAATTTTCACCGGCATTACCTGCATATCCTGCAACAACAATTTTTCCATCAGGCTGCAAAGCCACTGAACGCCCGTAGCTATAAGATCCAAAATTTATAGTCACTTCACCATCGCCATCAAAACTATTATCGGCTGAACCATTGGCGTTGTATCGCAATACTAATATATCACTACCCGAATTGCCCGTAACTACAATTTTACCATCTGGCTGAATAAGTCCGTCATAGAATAAAACGTTATTCCCGCCATATAAAATCTTTCCGTCAATACCGAAGCTGTTGTCTAAACTTCCATCAGCATTTAGTCTTACCAAACCTCCAAAGCCATCCATTCTTACGCCTAAAATAATTTTTCCATCCGCCTGTTGCATCGAGCATTTAGCGCTTGTAAGTGTATTTTGTAATGGAATGCTGTAAGCCGCTATACCATTATCAGCAAATGACTGATCTAATGCGGAAGGTTGTGCATGTGCATTTTCGTACGCCCAAAATAATATAAGGATACAAAAAAGTTGATGTTTTTTCATACAGTATAATTTATTATTTTGATGTTATCATTTGTTTTGATGCTATTAAAAAGCCATCAACATATAAGCTATACACGTAAGCGCCGGAACTTAACGTTGATGCATTTATAGTTACATATCCACTTTTAAAAACGCTTATTTCTTTAACTGTTTTACCGCTTTTATCTGTAATAATTATTTTGGCTGATGAATGGTTTGTTGGCAAAGTATAATTAATGGTTGTTGAATTGATAAATGGATTAGGAATATTTTGCGAAAGAGATGCGGATGTAAGAATTGCTGAACGCTGATTATTTGAAGGCGATTGTTGCGCAGTAATCATTGCTTTTAATTCATCAATTTGTTTTTGCAGGCTGATTTTTATTTTTTCATTTTCTTTTTTCAGTTCTTCATTCTGGCCGGAGAGTTCCTGCACAGCTTTTACAAGCGGAATTACAAATTCTGCGTAGCGTAAACCGTAAACATCCTTACTGTTTTTTGGTGCGTCTATTCCTGAAAAATCATAACCTATTTTTTTTGCAGCCGCTTCTACATCCTGCGCTATAAATCCGGAAAATAGTTCTTTGGCTTTTTCGTCTCTTGCAAGTTTTTCCTTAACCGAAACTTCCGTGGATTGTGATGCTGATTTTGATTTATCAGGATTTGTATAATTATCCAACGCATTAATATCAAGATGATAGCTCACGGGTTTCAAAAGATTGATGAATGTAAGACCAGGTATATTCTCGGCTACATCTTTCTTAAATCTTTTATCAGATGGTAATGTTGTCCAGCCTCTATAGCCACCAATAGAAACTATGCTTGTATTACCAACTCTTACCTGGTTATCTGCGGTAATAAGACTTCCATTTCCTAAGGCAGTTGAGCTGAAATAATCTGCGGCGTTGGCATCTGCATTGTTACCAATGAACGTGCAAAAAGTTGTATTATGCAAATCAGCACCTGCATTATTACCTAAAGCTGTATTGCTATTGCCGCTTTTATTATTATATAAAGCATGATAACCCATTGCAGTATTACTGCTGCCTTTTGTATTATAATACATGGCAAAGCTGCCCACTACAGTATTATTATTTGAATTACTATTTGCCAAAGCATCATCACCAATGGCGACATTATAGTTTCCGTCAAGATTTGCGAGTAATGTATTGTTACCTACGGCAGTGTTGGCATCACCTGTTGTATTAGCCCTTAAAGCCTCATCACCTAAAGCAGTATTAGCAAAGCCAACAGTATTTTGCCATAAGGCAGAATAACCGAGCGCAGAATTTGAAGTACCTGTTGTATTAAATTCAAGTGTATGTGCGCCCATACCGGTATTACCGCCAGACGTTGTAAATTTTAAAGAGCTGTACCCAAAAGCGGCATTGCTGCTCCCTTTTGCATTATTAAGCAATGCATCTGACCCCATAGCCGTATTATAAATACCTGTTTTGTTACCTCTTAAAGCATGTGCTCCTGTGGCGGTATTGTTTGTCCCCGCAGTGTTTAGCCTTAATGCCTCATAGCCTGAAGCCGTGTTATAACTTCCGTTATTATTATATAATGCAGCAACGCCACTAGCAACATTGTACGATCCCGAAACATTATTTAGCATAGCTGTAATTCCTGTTGCAACATTATATGAGCCTTGAGCATTGTAGTATAATGCCTGTGAGCCGCTTGCTGTATTTCCCCCACCTGTAGTATTATTTATTAATACTTTATAACCAATTGCTGTATTACTTGATCCTGTTGTATTTGCAAGAGCGTTGTAACCAAAAGCACTATTATTGCTATTGATAGCATTTGAATTTGCCAGGCTTTTAAACCCAAAAGAAGTTTGTGTATTTACCGTATCAATGTAGCCTGATTTTAGTCCGCCTACTTTAAATACCAACGGGTTTAAATTTGTTGTGCCAAGGAAATTGGCATTATTTACAGCATTGCCGCTAAGGCTCCAGCTTTGTGCGTGTGCTGCAGTTACT
>JBDTLW010000407.1:0-3462 GCA_039934575.1 Parafilimonas sp.
GCATCATTATTTTTCTTTAAGATCATCTGCAGGCTGTCTGTACTTTTCTTTAATGATTCAAGCGCATTTTGTAAAGGACTAAAATCAAGGTACGGAACTTCATCTTTTGGCTTTGGCTGAATAAATGTTTTTGTTGGGTCTGAAGCCAGCTTATAATCATTTTGTTTTAGTAATTGATTTTCCACAACAGTTGCATCACGCATATCATTTGTAGTGTGTATTAATTCAATCGCATAATCATTTGCTGTCTTATACAGATTGGTAAAATCAAAAGGCAAAACATCAGCATCAGCCATTCTTAATACGGCATGACCAGCAACTTCTGCTAATGCAACACCGTATTCAAATGTTGGATCTTTAAAACGGCGGTAATCATCATACGAATCATAAATAGAATGATATTCTCCGCCTCCATCTTCACCACCAAAAGCAAGGTCTAAAGTAGGCAAACCAAGATGTTGTAAAAAAGGAGAATAATCAGAGCCACTACCTAATGCATCTAATTTTAATTCGGTTGTGTTCAATGCATCTTTCTTTGCTTTTGCTGTTGATGCATCCGTTGCATTTTTTGCCTTCAATCTTTCAAAAACAGAAATATTTGTTTGCGGGTCAATTACTGTTTTTGAAATCTCATCCATCAGCGGTTGTAATGCGTGTGAACCACCTGCACCTAAAAATCCTCTACCATTTCCATCGCTGTTTATATATACAACTGTTTTTTGCTGCAGCTCTTTAGCATGTTCTTCTGCAAACTCAGTAGAGCCAAGTAAAGCAGGCTCTTCTCCATCCCATGAGCAATAAACAATAGTGCGTTTTGGTTTCCATCCTGTTTTTAATAATTCACCTATTGCCTTTGCTTCTTCCAGCATTGCAGACTGACCGCTGATGGGATCACTTGCACCATTCACCCATGCATCATGATGATTGCCGCGCATTACCCATTCATCAGGGAACTGGGAACCTTTTACCATGGCAATCACATCATAACACGGAACCATATTCCAATTAAATTCAAGCTTTAAATGCACTTTTGTTTTGCCTGCTCCCACATGATATGTAAAAGGTAAAGCACCTTGCCAGCCATCGGGCACAACAGGTCCGTCTAATGATTCAAGCAAAGGTTTTGCATCATGATAACTGATAGGCAACACAGGAATTTTTAAAAGATTAGTCGCGTCATTATGTGATGCAAGACGTTGGGCGCTGCTATCTGCACCAACGCCGGGTGTTAAAGGATCACCGGGATAAATAGGCATATCCATTACGCTGCCACGCTGCACACCATATTCATTTTTATATGCGCCCTTAGGATATACATCACCCTGGAAATATCCATCACCCATCGGATCACTGTAAATAATACAACCAATTGCACCATGCTCCTGCGCAACTTTGGGTTTAATGCCACGCCAGCTATGACCATATTTTGCAATCACAATTTTCCCTTTTACATCAATACCCATTTCAGCAAGTTTATCATAATCTGCGGGCAGTCCATAATTTACAAAAACGAGATCGGCTGTTACATCGCCATCAGCACTAAATGCGTTGTATGTAGGAAGCTGATTTTCCTGTCCTGATGTTGCATCTTCACTTAACACAGGTTCTTTTAATAATGCTTTATATGAAGTTGGCGCTGTCATTTCCAATACCCTTGTTTTAGGTGTTGGAAATAATACAGTAAACGTTTCTATGTGTGCATCAAAGCCATAAGATTTATACCGGTTTAAAATAGTATCTGCCCACGCTTTGCTATTTACCGAGCCAAGATTGTGAGGTTTTGATGATAATAATTTTATGGTTGAACCAATATGTTCAGCATTTAAATGCGCATCAAATTTTTGTTCAGTTTGAATTTGGGTCGCCGCATCATTTGCTGTAAAGCCTGTAATGGTTTGTGCAGAAATTTTTATTGAAATAAAAAGAATGAACAGCAGTGTATATTTTTTCATACATGATTATTGAAAAATAGTTTTGTAAAATAATGCCTGCTGCAAATTAAACTTAAAACTTTATTATGTTCTTTAAGTGAGTATAAAGATTGTTACTTTCTTTTATCTTATTTCTCTATGATTTCTTTCTGCTGAATATTATTTTAAAATACAGCATTAGCTTCACCATTCGGAGTTTGGATATTGCATTCGCACGGGTAATCTCTTTTTAATGATGCTAATAATTTTTTAGAAATGATAAGTTGCCGCAAGTATGCCGGTAAAAGTGGATTTTGTAGAATTCATATCGTGATTAGCAAAAATTTCATCTTTACCACTATCCACTCTTAGTTCTGGTATTATTGTAAGGTTGCCTATTCTGAAGTTTGGTGAAAGCGTTAAATCAAAAACATTTGTGCCTAAGCCAAAAGCTCCTTTTTCATCACTAAAATATTCACCCCTTAATGTGATGCCTAAGTCAGCAGCAGGATCAACATTAAAATACAATGCAGAACCCCACGATGAAGCGTTGCTCCCTCCCTCAGGATTAACTGTTTTAACTGTTCCATTATACCCAATGCTGAATTTATCAGTTACTGTACCTATTAAAACAAGGTCAAGCTGAGTTGCACTGAAGCTGCCTCCATAAGTGCCAACATAATTCAAATAAGCTTTTAATTTATCATCACCTATAGAAGTGCTGAATTGTCCTAATGCATATCTTCTTGAAGAAAGTGTAGTAGCATTATCTGTCGGATTAGCTATTCCAATCATTAAGGCGCTTTTACCACCCAAACCAATATCTGCTTTAATCCCGGTATGAGAAAAAGGCCCAAAGGAAAACATAAAGTCCATGCTATAATTCCAGTTGAGATAGGCATCGGCAAGTTCATAGCCAACATGGGTAGCCCATTTGCCCATAGTTAATTTAAATTTATCAGAAACAGCATAACTTACATAAGCTTGTTTTAAAGAGGCAAGTGAATAAAAACCGTTGCCGCCATTACCATCGGGATAGTCAAATTCCTGAGCTCTTCTGCCAAAACCAAGATCAACAAATGCGCTTGCTTTACCAAAGCTGTGTGCAGCCTGAATGCTTGCCATGCCCAACTCAAATGAGTTTTGAGAGTTGGTGAAACTTGTGTAATTGTTGGGAATTGGAATACCATCATCATTAGTAGCATTCGCAAAATTGTAACGGTAATAAACATCTACTGAACCTGTTATTGTTGGAACGGGAGACGTTGTTGCGGTTGTAGAATCAGTTTGATTAAATGCTGAAAAACAGCAAAAAATAAAAAAAATGGAAGAGAGAATTTTTTTAATCATGACAGTTAATTTTAAATGAATAAAAAATTTTTCTTCCATATAGCAGGAATGGTGATAACCAATTCCATCAATCGCAGTAATATAAATTATAAATAAATATAATTTATATTATAGCAATGATATGCAGAACATGAGAATATATTATAAAATATATCACATATTTTTATATTTAATATAATATTGAAATTATTTACCCCTTTCT
>JBDTLW010000408.1:0-3461 GCA_039934575.1 Parafilimonas sp.
TAATAAGAACGCCCGCCTGAAAAAGGATCTTCAGCTTTAGCCAATAACTGCAGCATTAATTCATAAGGAGTATATCCCAGTGAAAGCAATAAACTGTCATCGCGGTAATAAGGGCTTACAAAATCGCAGGGCAATAATTGTATGCCGGTTGCAATCTGTATAGCTTCATGACCTTTTGAAGTGGAATGAACATATTTGCAAACCTGCCTGTTGGCTTCATATATATCAGCCATATTTCGTGCTACAGCCATCAGCCTGAAAGCTTTGGCAAGAATCGCATTATCGAGCATACGCAAATATCTGTTTAGTACGGAAAATAAAAAAGCTAATACGGATTGAAAGCATAAAACTTATTTCACTTCAAGTTGAAATACTTTATCATCACCAAGATAACCTTCAAGTACATCGCCCACTACACATTCGCCAACACCTGCAGGTGTACCTGTATAAATTAAGTCACCAATATTCAAAGCAAAGTATTGAGAAATATCAGCCACAATCTTTTCAAAAGTAAAGATCATATCTGCACTGCTGCCTTTTTGCACTACTTCTTTATTAAGCTGTAAAGAAAACTCAATTGGCATTTGCAATATTTCCTCTGTAAGCGGGTGCCATTCGCCAAGCACTGCAGAATTATCCCAGGCTTTTGCTTTTTCCCAGGGCAATCCTTTTTTCTTTAATTCATTCTGCACATCTCTTGCTGTAAAATCTATACCTACTGTAATATGATCATAATACTTTGAAGCTTCTTCTTCTTCTATATATTTTCCATTTTTTGAAACCTGCAACACAAGTTCTGCTTCATAATGCAATTCGTTTGTGAATTGCGGATAATAAAATGCAAGATGCGGAAGCAGCAATGCACTTTTTGGTTTTAGAAATATTACCGGATCTGCAGGCACTGCATTATTTAATTCTTTAGCATGTTCGCTATAGTTTCTGCCTACGCAAAAGATTTTCATGTGTACTAAGATTTGGTGGTTAGCAATTGAACGCAGGGTATTTCATATAGAATTTTGCACAGTTAAAAATAATGAAAATTAAAATAATGCAGAAAACCTTAATTGTGCTGAAAGATTAACCGCTGACTAAGACCTATAAAAAAGCAGGGATGAATAATCAAGCCCTGCTTAGAAAATTATTTTGCCGCAGTTGCAGGTGGCTGATATTCAGGAACAATATTATGAATGGGTTTAACCGTTTTAAGAAATGCAAATATGGCTTTCATTTCATTAGAAGTAAAATTCTTTACTCCGTCAATAGGCATCGGTGGCATAAGCGGGCGGGAACCTTCGATACCTTGAAATAAACCCTGGCTAAGGCATGTTATAAATTGTTTTTCACTCCAGCTTCCAAGCCCCGTAGAATCGGGTGTAAGATTGGCGGCATAAGAGCGCCCCCATGGTCCAGTCCATGCAGTCAAACCTAATGTTGCTGCCATTCCCTGCTTAAGTTGATCGGGCGTTAGGTTAGGCGCAGGTTGCTGAGAAGGGCTACCTGAAAACAATAAGCTGGAATCATCAACAGGACCATGGTCCGCCATTTTTTTTGGTGTATGACAATCACCGCATCCACCTGTTGCCATTAAATGTTTACCCCAATCTACCTGGCTGGCATAACCATTATACATATTGCCGTTAGTTGATAATGAATCATTAGTAGCAGTGGATGTTGTTGCGTTGTTGCTGCAGCGATAAAATAAAAAGCAAATGATACACACTGCAATAAAAATTGACGTTTGATTTTTCATCATTTTTTGATTTTGTTTTTGAGATAATAAAATTGCAGGTTTTGAGCGGGCTTAATTCATAGAGCAGGATCTTATAATAAAGAAAGTTAGATATTTTTTTACATACGAAAATATTTTAAGCAAATTTTTTTAGATGAATGCTTTAATAATGCCGCTAACGCGATAATAATAACTGCTGCCAAATAAAATTAAGTGCACAAGTAATGGATAAAGCTGGCAAAGCTGCACACGTTCTTTCCAGTTTGGCTGAAGGGGAAATACATCATTATACAATTCATAAAAGCTGTTATGAAATCCGCCGAATAATAGGCTCATTCCAATATCCATTTCACGATTGCCATAATAGATCGCAGGATCATATATAACAGCGCGGCCATTTTCATCGCACATAAAATTACCGCTCCATAAATCACCGTGAATAAGCGCAGGTTTTTCTTCAGGAAATAAATTATATAAGCGCTTACATAATTTTTCTGCGAGCACCATATCTTCTTTACTGCATTTATTTTGGCTGAAGGCAAGCTGCATCAGCGGCATTATACGCCGACTTGCATAAAATTCGCTCCATGTGTTACAAAAATTATTTTGCTGCTGCAATGAACCTATATAATTATTGGCTGATAACCCAAACTGATTATTAGTACATCTGTGTAATGCTGCAAGATTTTGTGCAAATGTTTGCCAGAAATTTTTTGATGCATTTCCTTTTTAAATGTATTCAGTTACAAGAAAAATATCGCTTTCAAAACTTCCGCATAATATTGGCTGAGGAACATGTACTGTATTTGTTTGATGAAGCAGTTGCAAACCTTGAAATTCTTTCTGAAACATATCTTTCAAACTTCCCTTATTCAGTTTTAAAAAGAATGAACCAAGGTTTGTTTGCAGATGAAAGGTTTTATTAATATCACCGCCAAAAACCTGCATTTGGTTTTGTATTTGAATTGATTGATTGAAGTGTGCAGAAAGTTGTTGAGCGATATGATTGCTAAGTTCATTCATAAAAATCCATAAAAAAACCTTTAATGATTTTTAAATCATCAAAGGTTTAAATATAGAGAAGTTTTGAATTACGCTTCCTGTGCCTGCATGCGCTTTTGCTGACGCTTTCTTTCCTCATCATCCAAAATCACTTTGCGCATACGAACATTCTTTGGTGTTACTTCAATACATTCATCAAATTGAATATATTCCATACATTCTTCCAGCGACATTAAAGTTTTTGGAGCAATGCGTGTAGAATCATCGCTGCCGCTTGCACGGTGATTGGTTAATTTTTTTGGCTCTGTTGCATTTACTACAAGGTCTCCTGGTTTTATATGCTCAGCAATTATCTGACCTGCATACACTTCTTCACCCGGGTCAACAAAAAAGCTTCCGCGATCCTGTAATTTATCAATAGAATAACCGGTAGTACGTTCCTGATTTTTAGAAAGCAATACACCGTTATTTCTTCCGGGAATATTACCTTTCCATGGTTTATATTCATCGAAGCGATGTGCCATTACTGCCTCGCCGGCAGTATTGGTAAGCATGTTGGAACGCAAGCCTATCAAGCCTCTTGAAGGAATTTCAAATTCAAGATGCTGCATCTCGCCTTTGGTTTCCATTACATGCATTTCGCCTTTACGCTGCGTAACAAGATCAATTACTTTTCCGCTGAATTCTGCAGGTACATCAACCACTAAAACTTCATACGGTTCATATTTTT
>JBDTLW010000409.1:0-3456 GCA_039934575.1 Parafilimonas sp.
AGTAATTCAACAATTTTTATTACACGTCTTACACGGTGCAGAACTAAATTCAGGTCTTCAGAATTATCATTGATGGTTTCTTTTTTAAAAATCTGCAGCACATAATCAAGTTCAAATAAAATTTGTTTAAACCAAAGTTCATACGCCTGGTGAATGATAATAAAAAGCATTTCATCATGCGCCGGCTGGTTGCCATCTGTAAAACTTACAGGATGCTGGCTGCCCGTTATTTTATCAAGTTGTAAATAATCACTGTAATACATTGAAGTATTCATATAGCAAGTTTTACGCAAAGAAACATTTTGTTTATAAATTTCATTGCAGCAAAACTTATTGCATGTAAAAAATTTCAGGTTAATTTGCAGACATCATAAAATAAAAAATACATGTTGCCAAAATATAAAAGAATAGTACTGAAACTTTCCGGAGAATCTTTTATGGGTAACAGTGCCGATGGGTTTGAACCTTTTAACCCCACTATTATTGAACAATATGCAACTGAAATTAAAATCATCACTGATCTTGGAGTGCAGGTTGCGCTTGTAATTGGCGGCGGCAATATTTATCGCGGAGCCAATGAAATTGAAACAGGCATTGAACGTGCTCACGGCGATTATATGGGCATGCTGGCAACAAGTATAAACGGTATGGCAATGCAGGCAATGCTTGAGCGCGTTGGTGTTGATACACGCTTATTAAGCGCTATAAAAATGGAGCAGGTTGCAGAACCTTATATACGCCGCAGGGCAATGCGTCATCTTGAAAAAGGGCGCGTAGTAATTTTTGCTGCAGGCACGGGCAACCCTTATTTTACCACAGATACTGCAGGCTCGTTAAGGGCTTTGGAAATTAAAGCTGATGTAATTTTAAAAGGCACACGTGTTGATGGAATTTATACTGCAGATCCTGAACGGGATATGACTGCAACAAAATATGAAACCATTACTTACAAGGAATGTATTTTAAAGAATTTAAAAGTGATGGATATGACTGCGTTTACACTTTGTATGGAAAACAATTTGCCGATAATTGTGTTTGATATGAACAAAACAGGAAACCTTTTAAAGGTTGTGGAAGGTTTGAATGTGGGCACATTGGTTAATTAAAGTATCCTCTAATCCGCCGCGTCGGAGAATAATCATGAATAAAAATATTGCTGATATAAGAAATGATTATCGTTTGAATTCACTTGATGAAAAAGATATTTCAGCAAATGCCATAGAGCAATTTAAGCGCTGGTGGAATGATGCAGTAAACGGTAAGGTGATTGAAGTAAATGCGATGACGCTGGCAACATCAACTAAAGATGGGAAGCCTTCTGCAAGAATTGTTTTATTAAAAGATTATGATGAAAATGGCTTTGTTTTTTTTACAAATTATGAAAGTCATAAAGGCAGAGAACTTACAGAAAACCCCAATGCAGCATTGGTTTTTTTCTGGAAAGAAATTGAACGGCAAATAAGAATTGAAGGCACAGTTGAAAAAGTTTCAGCAGAAGAAAGTGATGAGTATTTCTTTTCAAGACCTGAAGGCAGCCGCATTGGTGCATGGGCATCACCGCAGAGCACTGTAATTAAAAACAGGGATTTGCTTGAAGTAAACGCAAAACGTTATATAGAAGAATTTAAAAACAGCATTCCCCGGCCACCACACTGGGGCGGTTACCGGGTAATGCCTCTGACAATTGAGTTTTGGCAAGGACGAAGCAATCGCTTGCATGACCGGATACAATATACCAAAACCGCTGAAGGGAGTTGGAAGGCTGAAAGGCTGGCACCATAGATGCGCAGCATACTATTCAGATTTTTCTTTTGATTCTTTTTCAGGTACTTTTTCAGTTTTAGGTTTTGCAGGTTTTGCACGCCTGCTGTTTCCAAAAGAACCTTTGGCTATTTTCCCTCTTTTTGTTTTCTTATCACCTCTGCCCATAATTTTTTTTTAAATGTTTAATTGTATTCTATTTTATTAAGGCTGATTTTTTGCAACCAGCCTTACATATAAGCATTATAATTTAGCTGCCAGTTCTTTACCGGCTTTAAAACGGGCAACCTTTTTAGCTTTAATTTTTATAGTTTCTCCCGTTTGCGGATTACGTCCTGTGCGGGCATTGCGTTTAGAAACAGAAAAAGTGCCGAAGCCAACAAGTGTTACCTTGTTTCCTGATTTAAGCGCTTTTGTAACAGCAGCAGTAAATGAATCAACTGCACTATTTGCCTGTGATTTGCTTAGACCGGCATCGTCTGCAATTTTAGAAACTAACTCAGCTTTGTTCATAGTAATTTAATTTTTTATTAATTGATAACAGCGACAAATGTATTTTCTTTTTACAGTTGATAAAATATTTTTTAATTTTTATAGAAATTATTCTATGCATTTTATAAACATTATCATTGCAATTATTTTTTTTGAGCATGATATCTGCAATTTTATTAATTAAAGTTGATAATTAAATTTAAATACTGTAAAACTTTGAACACATATATACACATAGGAAAAATTGCAGCTACATATGGCTTACAGGGCGAGCTTATTATAAAACATTCTTTAGGCAGAAAAACAGATTTTAAAGATGCAGAAGCAATCTTTATAGAAAAAATTAAAGAAGAGTATCTCCCCTACTTTCATGAAAAAAGTATTATAAAAAATGATACAGACACTGTTGTAAAACTGGAAGGTATTGATACAAAAGAAGCAGCTATGAAACTGCTGCAGAAAAAAATATGGCTTACAAAAGATGATTTTGATAAACTGGTCAGCAAAACAGCGCCCGTAAATTTAATTGGGTTTATAATTTTTAATGATCAAAAAAGGCTTGGCGCAGTTGAAGAAGTAATTGAACAGCCGCAACAAATATTATTGCAGTTAACAATAAATAATAAAGAAGTATTGATTCCATTAAATGAATCAACCTTAAAAAAAATTGACCGCAAAAAAAAGGAAGTGCATGTTAGTTTGCCTGATGGATTGCTTGAGGTTTATTTAGGAGAAGAAAGGAGGAATTAGGAATTGGCAATTTGGAATTAGGAAAAGACACATACTTCCTACATTCTACTTCGTACTTCTTACTTAAACAATCGCTTCTTTATTTTTCTCAAACTGCATCTGGTGCAGCTTTGCATAAAAACCATTTAGCGCAAGCAGTTCTTCATGCGTTCCAATTTCTTTTATTTCTCCTTTATCCAGCACAATTATTTTATCTGCTTTGCGAATGGTTGATAAGCGATGCGCAATTACTATAGCCGTTCTTCCGGTTATTAAAGTATCAATTGCTTTTTGAATTAATAACTCGCTTTCCGAATCAATGGAAGATGTTGCTTCATCTAAAATTAATACGGCTGGGTTTGATAATATTGCGCGTATAAAAGAAATAAGTTGCCTTTGACCAAGGCTTAATGTATTGCCGCGTTCCATTACATTATAATCATAATTGCCGGGCAACTGCATAATAAAATCATG
>JBDTLW010000410.1:0-3456 GCA_039934575.1 Parafilimonas sp.
TAGAGTATAATTAAAGCCTTGTCAAATTCCTTTAAGATTGAAATTTGCTGTTGTAATGAATTTAAATTTTCTTCTTCAAATGTGTGATCAACCGGCTTCTCTTCAATTTCTAAATCTGTTTCTGTAATTAAAATATTCTTATTTAATTTTTTAGCAGCACGATAAAATGAAATTGCTACGTTCAATGCAACCCGATACATCCATGTAGAAAATTTAAAGTCAGGATTGAATGTTTTGCCACCTTTCCAAAGGGTATAAATAATTTCCTGAGCGAGGTCTTCCCTGTCGGCTTTATTGCTGCAATATGAGTTGCATATTTTAAAAATAATGCCCTTGTTTTCAAAAATTAGTTTTAGAAAATTATCTTTTTCCTGTTGAGTTCGCATCCGTTTTTAATAGTTCGTTGTAGTATGATACGCAGAAGTATCAAAAAAATCACAGTTTGAAAGTATATTAAAGTAAACTAAAAAGATATTGTGAATAGTGAAACGTTAACAGAAAAACGGCAGGTCAATAATTTACTTTATTGAGTATTCATCCAGTTCATTCAAATATTCAACAGCCTTTGCCACCCTGGGGCTTGAACTTTTCTTAATAACTCTTGCCACCCATGGTTTGTGAATATTTTTAGTGTTCACTTGTTTGTAAAACCATATGCCCAGAGGTATTAAGATTATATACGCTATTATTTCAGCGTACCACCATGCGCCGTTTGTTTTTTTCAATAGATCAAAATCACCAAATGCAGTAATGTTTAAATCTGTAAATGCTTTTGAAACTACTATTGGATAAGATAAAAATGCAGGAATGCACAGTACAGATAAACGCACAAAAGTTAGCAGGTGCGTTTGTATTTTTATAAGCGATTGTTGCATGCTTACAATAGTTTTATTGTTATCAATGCCTGCTATTATCTGCAATTGCTTAAAACAATTTATAAATATAAACCCATAAAATATTATGAGCGCAATAGCTGAAATAGCATAAGGTATTTGACTGATGTTATTTAATAAAAAAGCGAACAGTAAAATAAGTGCTATTGCATGAAAACTCAGTTCTATTATTCTCTGCCACAACAGAGATCTTAAAGAAGATTTTACTTTTTGTGATATTATTAAATCAAGTGTGTTTACATTCAATTGTACTGCTCTGGATATTTTGGCATCATTAGCTTGCCAGCTTGTTATTAATTCTTCTACTTCCATGATCTTTATTTTTTATTGTTTGTAATTTTTGTTTTTAAATTGATTTTTATACGATTTATTTTCGTGGCTACATTAGTTTCAGTAATACCAACTATTTCTGCTATTTCCACATAACTTTTTTTGTCGAGATACAATAGCATTATTGATTTATCTATTTCTTTTAATTCCTGTATAAACTTTTGTAATAAACCCAAACTGCTCTCTTCTTCCCAATTATTTTCATCTGCAATATCAAAAACAATTAAATCTTCAGAATATGGATTAAACTGGATTGACCGCATCTCTTTTCTGTAAAATGATATGGCAACATTCAGGCTTATACGATACATCCACGTAGAAAATTTATAGTCGGGTGTATAGCTTGCAAAGGCTTTCCAAAGGTTAAAAATAATTTCCTGTGCAAGGTCATCCCTGTCGTGCTTGTTGGTACAATATGAGTTACAAATCTTTAGTATTATGCCTTTATTGTCCTGCATTAACTGTACAAATGTTTCTCTGTTCTTTGTCATATTCTCAAAGTTTAATTTAAACATTATGTATTAACTATTGAGCGTATAACACTTTAAGCGTGCGGCTGCTGGCGGAAGGCACTACCGAAAGATGGGTTTCATCTTCAAATATTTTACTGGTAATATTCAAGGTTGAAAAATTTGTTTTCAGAGATTGTATAAAGTTATTTACCGGCGCATTCATAAAATCACCTTCCAGGCTTCCGGAAGAAATAAATATGCTTGCTTTCATATTTGGATTACGCTTAGCAGTGGAGTCTGCCAATGCAATCATTTCATTATTATTCCACCAAAGTGAAGGACTGTTGATAGAATATTTTTGAAACAAAGTTGGTTTGGTTAATAAGCAATATGCTGCAAAAAGCCCGCCGAGTGAATGACCGAATATTCCCCTTTCGCTGTTGGTTTTGTAATTGTGTTCTACAAATGGAATAATATCTTTTTCAATGGTTGCCAGAAAATCTGCGCCACCACCTGAAGGGCTTACAGGCAATTTAAAATAACCGGCGATAGCAGTATCCGATGAAGGGCTGCTTGTGGGTGTAAGATCAGTGTATCTGTTTGCGAGCCATTCCTTTTCTGTCTGCACATTTGCATCAATAGTAATAAAAATAATATCCTTAATTTCTTTGCCCAATGCGAAATTTTCTTTTATTCCGTAAAAGGATGCAGTGGAGTAATTGCCATCTAATACATACAAAACAGGGTATGTGATACTATCCGCAGCGGAATAGTTTTTAGGAAGCAGCACCGTGATTATGTACTCTTTTTGGTTTATACTTGATTTAATAGCATAAGCTTCTGAACCTGTGATCTTTGGTGTAACAGTCTTTTGTGCAAAAGATACGGTACCATTTAAAAGCAGCCATGCTGCAAAGAGCAGCAGTAAGTTGTTGATGATTTTTTTCATTTCTTTTATTTTTTAGATTTAAATTTTTCGAAGCGCTTTGTGCGCTCCTGAACAATAAATCGCTGGAAATAAAAAAAAATCACATATTCAAATAAAAAATTTTAAACAAAAGCAATAGGCAATGAGAACGAATTAATTTCCATGGAAAACCTTATCATGAAAATCTGAGATACCACTTTCACTCGAAAAACCTGTATCATGAAAATCTAAGATGCCACTTTCACTCGAAAAACCTGTATCATGAAAATCTAAGATGCCACTTCCACTACAAAAACCTGTATCATGAAAATCTAAGATGCCATTCTACAAATGAAAATCCTTATCCGGAAAATTCCGGATGCCATCTTAACGAGTGAAACCTCTATCCGGAAAATTCCGGATGACATCTGAAAAAAAATTAAGGTGTTTTTGCTGCTGCTTGCAGTTCAATTTCCTTTCAATCCATTAATCCTAAAAATCCCGGTTCAGAAATTAATTAAACGCATTAAAACCTGTTACATCCATGCCTGTAATAAGCAAATGTATATCGTGTGTGCCTTCATAAGTAAGTACGCTTTCAAGGTTCATCATGTGGCGCATAATGCTGTATTCGCCGGTAATACCCATGCCGCCAAGCATTGCTCTTGCATCTCTTGCAATGTTTGCAGCAATTTCGCAACTGTTACGTTTAGCCATACTAACCTGTGCGGGTGTTGCGCGGTTCTCATTCATTAAAACACCAAGCCGCCAAACAAGCAGTTGCGCCTTTGTAATTTCAGTTATCATTTCTGCCAGCTTCTTTTGCTGCAACTGAAATGCGCCTATCGGCTTATCAAACTGAATACGTTCTTTA
>JBDTLW010000411.1:0-3454 GCA_039934575.1 Parafilimonas sp.
TCTTCATAAAGTTTTTATTTATTGCTTATTGAATAATGAATGTGTTCATCTGATTCAGTAATAAGATGCAACAGGTTTCTTAATTACATAAACGGTTAAAGAAAAACCTTAACTTTCATGTTTGTATAACGGCAATTAGTAAAAACGCTGTACTCTAACTCATGCCTTTCAAAACGCTTACCTATAAATTGATTGGCTTCATTCAAAAAAATGCCAGGCTTTCAAAATTTCAATTAATATTTTTTCTTTCTGTTTGTTTATCTGTTACAGCTTTTGCACAACATAAAACAATTGACAGCTTAAATAAAGTACTGCCTTCTTTAAAAGATACCGCAAGAATAAATTGCTTAAATGAGCTTAGTAAATATTATTGTAACTATGATGGAGTTATTCCCCACTATGCAAGAACAGACAGCGCTGAACCTTGTGCTAAGCAAGCACAGTCAGAAGCTGAGAAAATAAATTATAAGTTGGGAGAAGGCAGCGCTTTTCTTAATCTTAGCAAAATATATCTGCGCCGCTGGAATTATTATACTGCGCAACATTACACAGAACAAGCCATTTCTGTTTTTAAAAATATAGGTGCCCAACGTGAATTGGCTCAGGCTTATTCGATATTAGTTGATGTTTATTTATCTGAATGTGATAATAGTTCAGCCCGCAAGTATGCTGAAATGCTTTTAGATTATTATAAGAAAATAAAAGATACTACCGGCGAATCTCAGGCATGGGAATCATTAAACTCATTATACATCTGGCAGGGAAATTATGATAAAGCATTTGAATGTATGCAAAACGAATTTAACCTTCTGAAAAATCGTTCTGATTCCACAAGCATATTATCCATGCTGAAAACCCGGGAAGGCTTATACCAATTTATTGGATGGGATGATAGTGTTGCATCAACTGCTGCTAAAATTGTCGAGTACGAAAAAAAGACAAATATAACAGTCCCTGATACGATTGATGAAGTAAGTCAAACAGGTTTTAAATATTTTATGGAAAAGAAATGGGATTCCTCTGAATACTATTACAAGAAACTTCATAATTATATAGAGTCTGATAAAGGAATTGATTCGATTATCAAAGAAAGAAATATTTTAAGAAATGATATTGATCTGGCTTCAGTTTACCAATATGAAGGCAGATATAAGGAAGCGTTACTTATGTTTAAAAAAGCGTTGCAATATGACAGAGAAAGGAATGTTTCTTATGAAGAATTGGAAGAGCTTCTGAATATTTCGCAGATATATGACCTGGAAGGAAAAGAAACTGAAGCAATTTATTACGCACAAGAACTTCTTTCTCTTGCACAAAAAACTGAAGCAAGCTTTCATACACAAAATGCTTATGAACAGCTTTGGAAAATTTACAATAAGAAAAAGGATTCTGCCAATGCTTACAAATATTATGTAAAATATACTGCGCTTAAAGATTCAACAATCACTGGTACGTTCCAGCGAAAATTAGCAATAGTAAATGAGTTGGATAATGAAAAAGAACAGCAACTGCAAATAGCTGCGCTTGATAAAGACAATAAATTAAAACAAAGTGCCATTCAAAAAAACATGCTGATTAGAAATATTCTTTTGGCTGGTGTTGCCATATTAATTCTTCTTGCATTTATTATCTACAGAGTTATTGAGTTAAAACGGAAAAACGAAAAACATCTGCGTGAATTAGCAGAAAACGAATTGAAAATTCAAAAACTTGAAAGTGGAAAGAAGGAAACAGAATTAAAACACCAGGCATCTGAGCTCAAATTACAGGCGCTGCGTGCGCAAATGAATCCGCATTTTATTTTTAATTGTTTGAATTCTATCAATAGATTTATCATCAATAGTGATGGGTCAAAAGCTGCAGATTATCTAACCAAATTTGCAAAGCTTATTCGCATTGTATTGGAGCAATCGGGTAAATCTTTTGTTGTGTTGGAGGATGAATTAAAATGCTTACAGTTATATATGGATTTGGAAAAGTTACGTTTTGAAATACCTTTTCAATACGAAATTAATTGCAATGGCATTGATGTTTCATCATTAATGATTCCCACTTTATTGATACAGCCATTTGTTGAAAATGCTATCTGGCATGGATTACAAGGCACTGCTCATAATAATGGTAAAATCAATATTGATATGTATGTTCAGGATACAATACTGCATTGTAAAATTTACGACAATGGAATTGGACGAGCAGCAAGTGAGATAAAAGAAAAAAGGGAAGCAGGAAAAACATCTTTGGGAATAAATATAACACAACATCGTTTGCAGCTTATAGATACGCCACAACAACATGAATCAGGAATAGAAATTCATGATTTAGTAAATGAAGAAGGATATAGCAGCGGCACTTGTGTTGATATTAAAATTCCTGTAAAAGAAATATAATTTTAATATGCATTTAGTCATGTTTTAATTGTGATCTTTAAATCTAAAGTTGATTGATAAAATTTAGCTTTATGTACGTCATGTCGAGGTACGAGACATCTCATAAATTTGAAGTTGAATAATGTTAGAGAGATTTCTCCTACGTCGAAATGACGACACAGACAGGCTTATCATAAATAAAACTCTAACAACACAACATGATAATTTAAGTTTATTGAAAAATGATTAAAGCATTAATAATAGATGATGAAAAACATTGCAGTGATAACCTTCAATGGCAGTTGAAACAATATTGCCCTGACGTAGAAATAACAGCAATATGCGATAACGCAGAAAAAGGTTTAAATGAAATTTATCATCTGCAACCACAGCTTGTTTTTCTTGATGTAGAAATGCCGAAAATGAACGGTTTTGAAATGCTTGAAAAATTATCTGAAATTAATTTTGATATCATCTTTACTACTGCTTTTAATCAATATGCTATTCGTGCTATAAAATTTGGTGCCCTTGATTATCTTGTAAAACCAATTGATAAAGATGAACTGCATGCAGCAGTTGATAAAGTTATAAAGAGAAACCACGGCGAATCATTAAAACAACTCACGGCATTGCTTACACACATCAGGAAAAACAATGATCTTTCATTTCAAAAAATTGCTTTGCCAACAATGCATGGTTATGAATTAATTCCTTTAAACAACATTATGTATTGCGAAAGCAAAAGCAACTATACAAACGTTTATCTTAATAATGGTGTGCAACTGCTTATCTCACGCACATTAAAAGATATGGAAGAACTGCTTAACATGCAGCCTTTTTTTCGTGTTCATAATTCATTTCTTATTAATCTTCAATTTGCTGTTCGCTATATAAAAGGTGAAGGCGGATCATTAGTATTAAATAATGATATTACTATTCCCGTTTCCCGCAATAAAAAAGAAGAGCTTCTTAAATTGATTACACATTTATCTGCGTAAGATTATTAATCTCCATCCGCTAATTCGTTTCCGCAGTTTGCTCAATGGCAGTTCTGTTATGTGTTAATGTAAAATAGGTTTAGGTAT
>JBDTLW010000412.1:0-3449 GCA_039934575.1 Parafilimonas sp.
GTGCAGGCAGTTTTTTAGATGGATATTATGCAGATAAAAAAGATGAGGATGGCGGTAATAATACACCGTGGTATTGTTTTAAAACCATGTTTAATAAAATAGATAATTTATAAAATCATTTTAAATCTTTATGTCATTATCTGTCGCTATTCTGCCAATAGAAAAAAAACAAAGATTAGTTTCTCTTGATTTTTTTCGCGGCTTAACTATGGCTGCTATGGTGCTGGTAAATAATCCCGGTGACTGGGGACATATTTATGCACCGCTTGAACATTCAAAATGGAATGGCTGTACGCCTACTGATCTGATATTTCCTTTCTTTTTATTTATGGTCGGCGTTTCTATTGTATATGCGATGAGTTCAAAAAAAGACGATAAGCATTTGCATAAACAAATTATTTTAAAAGCATTCAGGCGTGCACTAACACTATATATCATCTTTGCTTTGCTTGCTTTAATTCCTGGTTTTGATTTTGCACATTTCAGGATTATGGGTGTGTTGCCGCGCATAGCAATTGTATTTTTTATTTGCGCCTTCATCTATATCAAAACAATTTTTCAACAATGGCTTTGGTTGTTTTGCATCCTCTTAATTGTTTATTGTTTTTTGATGACAGTTGTTCCTGTTCCAGGCATTGGTTATGCAGCGCTTGAACCGGGAAAAAATTTAGCAGCCTGGTTAGATAATATTATTCTCACGCCAAAGCATGTATGGAATCAAACAAAAACATGGGACCCCGAAGGCATATTAAGTACACTGCCGGCAATTGCTACATGTTTATATTGAATGATGGTTGGAACAACTTTAAAACGCACGGATAAAAATGAAGCAGAAAAAGTTGCCTGGCTGTTAACCTTTGCCTGTTTTTCAATTCTTACAGCATTAATATGGAACCATTGGTTTGCTATAAACAAAGCATTATGGACAAGCTCATTTGTTTTATACACCGGCGGCCTTGCCACTGCGGGTTTAAGTATTTCTTACTGGCTCATTGATGTGCATCACCGTAAAAAATATATAACGCCTTTTGTTGCGTATGGCTCAAATGCAATCACAGCCTATGTTGCAGCAGATGCCGTTTTAATTGTGCTTGGATTGATACATATAAATCTTAATGGACAAACAACAAACCTGCAAGACTATTTATATCAAACTATTTTTGCTCCAAATTTTTCGTCAATAAATGCATCGCTTGCCGGCGCTATTACTTATGTAATTATATTAGCCATACCAATGATAATATTGTATAAGAAAAAAATATTTATTAAAGTGTGATAAACTATATACGTAAAAATTTATTTAAATTTGTACGTACTAAATTATTAGAATGGCAAAACTTACATTAAATATTGAACCTGGCATAATAAAAAAAGGAAAGACCTATGCTCATAAAAAAGGGCAAAGTTTGTCTTCATTGGTAGAAAACTATATCAAATCCGTAGCCGTAAAAGAAGAAAAAACAGCCGAAAGAAAAATACCCGATGCTATAAGAAAATTAAGTGGTGTAATAAAACTGCCAAAAGAATATGATTATAAAAAAGATATTCAGCGGCACTGGACGAAAAAATATTCATGAATAAAAGGGCTTTCATTGATATAAATATTGCACTTGATTTGCTGCTTCAGCGTGAACCCTTTTATGCAGATGTTGAGGACTTGTTTGCATTGGCACATGACAATAAAATCGAGTTGTTTATTGCTGCGCATTCATTTGTAATAATTGATTATGTTGCTTCCAAAGCAATGAATTTTTCGAAAAGAAAAAATCTCATGCTCAACTTTAAAAAATGGGTAACAGTTTTGCCATTAAATGATGAAATCATTTCATCGGCACTTTTATCAGCAACTGATTTTGAAGATGAGATACAACAACTAATTGCAGTAAGGCAAAAAGTTGATGTATTAATAACGCACGATATAAAAGGATTTAAAAATTGCCCTATAAGTGTTATGAGCGCAAAGCAGTTTATAAAAACACTAACGCTTTAAATAATTTTAGTTTGTTTTATTGCGTTAAAAAACATTATAGTAATAAACACATCAGACTTAATCATTAATATGTTACAATTGCCACGCCGCCTGCAATCAATAGATGTTTTCAGAGCCGTTACTATGTTCTTCATGATTTTTGTGAATGATGTAGATGGTGTTGAAAAGATTCCTGAATGGATAAAACATGTTACAGCCTCTGCAGACGGTTTAGGTTTTGCCGATACTATCTTTCCTGCTTTTTTATTTATTGTTGGTTTGTCAATTCCGTTTGCATTAAATAAAAGAATGCAATCAAATGATAGCAGGTCTTCAATTGTATGGCATATAATTACGCGTTCTTTTGCATTAATTGTAATGGGTTTTTTTCATGTGAATACTGAAAATTACAGCGATACTGCATTATTGCCTGAGCCTGTGTTTGAGATTCTGATGACACTTGCATTTTTTCTTATCTGGTTAGATTATAAAACCACTTTTAAGAAAACAACACAATACATTTTACAGGCAGCCGGAATAATTATTTTAATAGTACTTGCTTGTTTATATAAAGGCGAAAGGCATGGAGAAATAATTTGGCTAAGACCACAATGGTGGGGCATTTTAGGTTTGATAGGATGGGGTTATTTAACCTGTTCGCTCGTTTATTTTTTTACAAAAGGTAAATTATCAGCTATAATAATTGCGTTGCTTTTATTTCTTGCATATAACATTGTAAGCTCAGCAGACATGCTTGATTTTGCATCACCGGTATTAAAATATTGCTGGTTTGTTGGCAACGGCTCTGAAATATCACTTATCATGTCAGGCATCTTTATTTCGCTTATTTATAAGCAAGGGATAGTCAACAAAAAAGATATTTTATTGTGGTTGTTGCTGCTTGTTGCGGGCGCTATGCTTGCATTCGGATTTATTACAAGACCTATTGCAGGTATATCAAAAATACATGCTACGCCGGCATGGGTTGGTATTTGCACAGGCATTAGTATTATTGTTTTTACGCTATTAATATTTTTGGTTGATGTAAAAGGGAAAGCCAGGTGGTTCAATATTATTAAGCCTGCGGGAACAAGTACTTTAACCTGTTATTTAATACCGTATTTTTTATATTCATTCATGGAATTATTTACTATTTATTTTCCTGATTTTTTAAATCAGGGTATTGGTGGTATTATCCGTTCTTTCGCTGTTGCCTTTATTGTAATTTTTATTACAGGATTTTTAGAAAAGAGAAATTTGAGGTTGAAGATTTAGTATAAGCCAACAAAGAGATGCTGTATAAACCTGACAGGTTTTTCAGTCAACAGAATTGTTATAACTGCAATTGAACCTGTCAGGTTTCATTTGAAGAAAAAATTACGGTTGAAGATTTAGATATTAAAACAAACAGCTTTTATAGATTAGCTCTAAGTGTTACACCATACGTTTTTGGATCGCCTAAATGCACTGCGCCAAAATC
>JBDTLW010000413.1:0-3440 GCA_039934575.1 Parafilimonas sp.
AGCGGTGTAAAAGAAGTGTCCATTAAACCACATAAATAATTCAACGTTGCATAATCATTTTGATATTGCTGCTTTGCTAAAGTAATGGTTAAATGTTGCTGTTGCAGTGTTACTAAAAAAGTAAGATAATCTGTCTGACGATATACAGTTGCCTGCGTAAGTTTTTTTAAAATTGTATCTTCTTTTGAAAGCAGGCTATACACTTCATTATTAAAATTGTATTGCCGCCAGCTTCCGTACGCGGCAATGTATGCAGCAATAATACCGCGCCGCAAATCTTGTTCGCTTATTTTTCCCGCAATTAAAATTGAATCATTAAGCAGTTGAATACCGTTGAATTGAATTTGCAAACTTCTTTTACCAACAAAAGTTTTTGAAGCGCTTATTTGCTCACTAAAATTGCGGATGTTGGTAATAATTTCATCATAACCATAACCATTTATTAATGGCGCATAACTATTATTACTGATGCCATTTACCTGCGGTCTATATTGAGCGAGAATTCTTAAACTATCAATGCGGTTAAGTAAAATATTGTTGTTTGTTTCTTTTATTAAAGGGCTGTTTTGTACGCCTTGCACAAGAAAATAATCTAAATTTTTTTGTTGTGCATGTATGCATAGTGGCAGCATAAATGCAATACAGATAAAAATTATTTTTATAGATCCTGTCAACGGGTTAATCAATTTCATTCAAAAAAAAACAATTTATACGATAGCAAAAGAATAATCTGATTTTGAGGAAAATTTGAAGCCGATTCGTTCTAAACGATAAGCGTTAATGAAAGCTTACCGTAAAAGAATGTATGTTGGGCGATTGAAAATTGTATGTGCATGTGTAACCTGATGCAATACATATCTGGTGAATGATGGATAACCCAAGCCCATTTGCAGTTGCATTGCTTTGCCTTGAAAATCTTTTATAAAATTTCTTTTCATCAAGCGCGTGAGTAACACCGGTATTGGTTATTTGTAAATTGTTATTTAATGAAATGATAACAAAACCGTTTTGCACATTATGTTTTGTGGCATTGCTTAAAAGATTGTTTAATAGAATTTCTGTAAGATAAATGTTGCCGGTAATTTCTTTTTGCAAAAGATCAGTTTCCACAGAAATATTACGGTTTTTCCAAAGCTCATTAAACTCATTGATCTTGTTTTGAAGCAATTCTTTAATATCAATTTTTGTTTGCTCACTGAACTGATTGTTCTCAATTTTTGCAAGCAGCAATAAACTTTGATTAAGCCTGCTTAAATTTTGCAGAGCAGTATAAGCGCTTTGAATTGCTTCGCTTTCGCCCCTGGATAATTTTTCATTTTGAATAAGAATATCAAGCTTGGATTGTATTATTGCAAGCGGTGTTTGCAATTCATGCGAAGCATTTTCTGTAAACTCTTTCAGCGTTTGATAATCATGCTGCGCTTTGCTTAGTGCATCATGTAAAATTGAATTTAAATATTTGAACTCATCAATATCAGTATTAATAAAATCTATTGCTTGCGTATCTCTTAAATTAAACCGTTGCATGGTTTGCAGGGTGCTGTAAAACGGTTTCCATAACCTTACTAAAACAAAACGGTTAATTAAAAATGCAGCAATAAGAATTAATAAAATAATTGTTATAGTAATGGCAATAATTGTTTGAATAAGTTCATCCGATCCTTCAAGAGATTTACTTACGCTTACGAGATACCAGGCATTATTTGCCTCTATATCAAATTCAATTGTACGCCTCGATTCTTTTTCATGCTCACCTGCATCATACGCTTTATGCGTATAAATTTTCTTGATAGATGTTTGAGGTTTTGGGATGATCTTATATGTTGTGTATTGATCATGCACTTCAATAACGCTTGGCAAATGCCCGAAGCGATCAACATAATTAACCACTTCATTTTTTTCAATTCTCAAATCTTCATCAACCTGGCTAATAATTACATACCGCAGCAACATAGAAAATGCAATGCATCCCAATAAAAAAATAAACACGGTTGATATTACATTGATGCGGCTGTATTTTGTAAAAAGCTTCATGTAAATTATTTAGGCAAACTGAATTTATAACCCATGCCATAAACAGATTTTATATAATCAGGTGCGCCGTGCTGCAATAGTTTTTTACGCAGGTTTTTTATGTGCGTGTAAATGAAATCATAATTATCAGCAATGTCCATATTGTCTCCCCACAAATGCTGAGCAATTGCAGACTTGCTTATCACTTTATTTTTATTGCTGATAAAATACAAAAGCAGTTCGTATTCTTTCTTTGTTAAGTCTAACGTTTTATTCTGAACAGAGGCTTGCTTTTCATCAAGGTTTATGCGCAGCTCATCAAATAGAATTGTATTGTTGCCGTCAAAAGATTTACGGCGTATAACCGCAGCAACTCTTGCGCCTAATTCTGATAAATGAAATGGTTTTGTGAGATAATCATCGGCGCCGGCTTTTAATCCGTAAATTTTATCATCAAGAGAATTTTTTGCGGAGATTATAATTACGCCATCCGCTTTATTATTTTTTTTCAGTTCTTTTAAAATATCAAGCCCGCTCCCATCAGGCAGAGTTATATCAAGAATGATGCATGCATAATCATACAAAGAAATTTTTTCAAATGCTGAGTTATAATCATGAGCGCTTTCAGTAAAAAATTGTTCACTGGCTAAATATTCGCAAATACTTTTTGAAAGCTCATGCTCATCTTCGATGATTAAAATTTTCATTTCGTTTTCCTTTTACTTCTTACTTCGTACCTCGTACTTCTTACCTTCTCTTCTCTCCTATTTACTTCCGCAATAAATACAGCATATTCCCAAGCTAAGCTGTTTATAATATGTTTTTGTAAATCCTGCTGTATGCATAACTTCTATAAAATCTTCCCTGGCAGGAAAAGCCTGTATAGAATTATTGAGATAGAGATACGCTTTCCTGTTTTGTGCAAATAATTTTCCAAAAGCAGGCACAATGGTAAACGTGTAAAAATTATAAAAATGCTTTAGTAAAAAGTTTTTTGGTGCAGTAAATTCCAGAATAGAAATTTTTCCGCCCGGTTTTAGCACACGCTGCATTTCTGCCAAACCCTTTTCAAGGTTTTCAAAATTCCGTACACCAAAAGCAACCGTTATGGCATCAAAAGTATCATCAGCATAATGTATTGTTTCACTGTCTCCATGCAACAATTCAATTGTGTTTGTAAGATTTAATTTTTCAATTTTTTTTCTGCCCAACTCAAGCATGCCTTCGGAAATGTCAATACCAATTATTTTTCCGGGCTTTAAAATTTTATTAGCAGTAATGGCAAGATCGCCGGTGCCTGTAGCAACATCTAAAATTAATTTTGGATGTATTTCTTTTAATTCCTTGATAGCTTTTTTTCGCCAGCTTTTATCAATGCCAGCGCTTAAAAAACGATTCAGAAAATCGTAGCGTTTGGCAATAGCATC
>JBDTLW010000414.1:0-3439 GCA_039934575.1 Parafilimonas sp.
CCTGTATCAAGATGATCGCGGCCAATAACGATTGGCGCTTTTACTTTTCCTGTTCTTACAAGTTCATTAAAGGCAAGTCCCGCTTTCTCTCTTTCACCTTGTCCGAGCCAGCAAATACGCGCAGGCAAACCCTGGAAAGCAATTTTTTCTTTAGCCAGTTTAAGCCAGCGTTGTAAAGATTTATTTTCAGGAAATAATTTTAAAATTACTTCATCAGTTACGGCAATATCATTTGCATCACCACTTAATGCTGCCCAGCGAAATGGTCCTTTACCTTCACAAAATAACGGACGGATATAAGCGGGAACGAAGCCGGGAAAATCGAAGCAGCGACCAATTTTGGAATTTGGAATTTGGAATTCGGAATTTGTATGTTGCTGTTCATATTCCTGAGCACGTGCACGAATGTTATTTCCATAATCAAAAGTGATAGCGCCATTGTCCATTAATTGTATCATCAATTGCACATGATGATACATACTTTGATAAGCATATTCAATATATTGCTCAGGATTTTTTTCGCGTAAAATTCTTGCCTGTTCATAAGATATTTCATGCGGCCAATAACCAATCAAAGGATCATGCGCAGAAGTTTGATCGGTTAATGTATCAGGAATAATATTTCTTTCAACCAATCTTTCTAAAAGATTTACCGCATTACATAACACACCAATACTTTTTGCAGCGGCTTCTTTTTTATATTTTAAGGCTGCATCAATTGCTTCATCAATATCTGTAAATTTTTCATCAAGATATTTTGTTTCGATTCGCTTATCAATGCGCCATTCTTCTACCTCTGCAATCAATGCTACACCTTCATTCATCGTGATTGCAAGCGGTTGTGCGCCACCCATTCCGCCAAGACCTGCAGTAACATTTAATATACCTTTTAAAGAACCGCCAAAATGTTTATCAGCAATGGCAGAATATGTTTCATACGTGCCCTGAACTATACCTTGCGAACCGATGTATATCCAACTGCCTGCAGTCATTTGTCCGTACATCATCAAGCCTTTTTTTTCAAGCTCATCAAAATGCTTCCAGTTTGCCCAGTTGGGAACGAGCTGGGAATTGCTTAATAAAACACGCGGCGCATTTTCATGTGTTTTCATAATCCCAACAGGCTTGCCGCTTTGAATTAATAATGATTCATCGTTCTCTAAAATTTTTAATGCTGCAATTATATTATCAAGCGCTTCAAAATTTCTTGCTGCTTTACCGCGACCACCGTAAACAATTAATTCATCCGGTTTTTCTGCTACTTCGGGGTTTAAATTATTCAACAGCATACGCAATGCTGCTTCCTGAATCCACCCTTTACAATTGAGTTGTGTGCCGATTGGTGTTTTATATTTTATGGGATCGTATTTAGATTTTGTTTCTGTTGTCATTGGTTAAATATTTTTTATGTTATCAGCTTTTGGAATGCTATTGAGTACGGTTGTATCACTCACTTGTGCTGGGTAAATGCTATTGAACAAAGATTTCATTTAAGTTAATCCTCAAAACCTTTTGCATTTAAATAATTCCACAACGACTTTTTATCGCTTGGCATATCTAAATCAAAATCGTAAATCCAAATTAATTTTCGTAAAACGCTTCTAACAATTTCTTCAAGAATTAAGATATCTTTTTCAACATCTTTCAAATCTTTTTTAGACTCTTTTTCATCTTTGCCATGAACAATTGCACTTCTGATATTATATAGTCTTTTTACTTCATCATAAACTTTAAAAAAAGATTCTTTGTTCTCTGCTATAAGCAAAGCAACATGTCTTGAAATTATATGCGTAATTGGATCTTGATTACTTTTATTAAAGATGCTTTCAAGCGAAATCATTAATACAACAAACTTCAATCTTTCATCTTCAATATTGTAATATTCAAGAAATGAATTAAATGCCAATTCTAAATAAGATGGAATTTCAAGTTGATTTTCAAGAAGAAGAAACGGTTGAGGAATATTATCTATGTGATATTTATTATATTTTATTCTTTTTGTTGGATAAAAATATCCTTCGCCCACACATCCTAACGCATCGGTAAATTCAAAAGCAGAAATTAATTTTATATGCCCTGTCTTAAACAGTTTAAGTTTATTCACTAAACTTTCAATTCGATTGTCAACTTTTATTTCATTTAAATCGGTATCGCTATTTAGTACCGTTTGACCTTCTAAAATTTTATCTTCCAACCTTTTTTCTATTTCTGTATGTCTTAGAAAAATAACATACTCATCTTTTATTATCTCAGGTACATTAAAATATTTTAAATCTTCTAACCCAAATAAAAAACCAAAAGAAAATTCTTTTTCCGGCATATCATCATCAAATCCATAATCACTATTTTTTCTAACTATTATTATATTTTTAAATTTTTCTTCAAACTCTTTTGGATTATAAAGTACAAATTCAAAATGATAATTAATTAAATGATCGTTTAATCTAAGTATTGATCTATCTAATCCTTCAAAATAATATAATACTTCTTTAATCATATAAATCAGTTTAATCCACCCAAATCCATGTTCTGACAAACTCCACCGCTTTCATCATATCATCACGCAACACTCTGTCTGCTTCGTTAAAAGAAACCATTTCTCTAAATGCTTTATGCAAATTTTCAATGGCTGATGAACTTTTCATTGGTCTTCTGAAATCCAATGCCTGCGCGGCGCTCAGCAATTCTATTGCTAAAACCTTTTCAACATTATCTATTACACGCAAACATTTTGTTGCGGCATTTGCGCCCATGCTTACATGATCTTCCTGGTTATTACTTGATGAAATAGAATCAACACTTGCGGGCGTGCAAAGCTGTTTATTTTCACTCACAATTCCTGCTGCTGTGTATTGCGGAATCATAAAGCCATTATTCAATCCTGCATCTTTTACAAGAAACATCGGCAAATCTCTTTGACCGCTAATAAGCTGGTAAATTCTTCGTTCACTTATATTGGCAAGTTCACTCATCGCAATGCTTAAAAAATCCAAATGCAAAGCCAAAGGTTGTCCATGAAAATTTCCGCCGCTTACAATAAGATCATCATCAGGAAAAATATTTGGATTATCCGTAACAGAATTTATTTCGGTTAAAAAAACATTCAACACTGTTTCAAAAACATCCTTTGTTGCGCCATGCACCTGCGGCACACAACGAAAAGAATATGGATCCTGAACCTGTTTCTTTTTCTGAGTTGCAATGGCACTTCCCTCTAAATATTCTCTTACAATTTTTGCTGTTTCAATTTGTCCTTTATGCGGACGAATAATTTGAATACATTCTTTCAATGGTTCTGTTAAGCAATCAAATGCATCGAAAGATAAAGCACAAATCAGGTCAGCCATTTTAATAAGCTGCTCTGATTTTTTTAAACAATACAACCCATAAGCACTCATGAATTGTGTGCCGTTTATTAATGCAAGGCCTTCTTTACTTT
>JBDTLW010000415.1:0-3415 GCA_039934575.1 Parafilimonas sp.
TGGCGCAGCGTATTCTGGGTATGGGTGATATTACCACTTTGGTTGAAAAAGCGCAGGCGCAGTTTGATGAAGTAGAAGCTAAAAAACTGGAGAAAAAGATACGTAAGAACCAGTTTGATTTTCAGGATTTTTACGATCAGCTTCAGCAGATAAAAAAAATGGGGAATATAAAGGATCTGATGGGCATGATACCTGGTGTAGGCAAAGCAATTAAAGATGTTGATATAAGCGATGATGCTTTTAAAGGCATTGAAGCCATCATTAATTCTATGACGCCATTTGAACGTTCAAACCCTGATAGCATCACTCAAAGCCGCCGCAATCGCCTGGCAAAGGGGTCCGGAAAAACGATAGAAGATATTAACGGGCTGATGAAGCAGTTTGAGCAAATGAAGCAGATGATGAAGACGATGAATAAAATGCCGATGGGCGGTATGCGGATGCCCGGTATGCGCCGCTAACAAAAAAAATTACTAATTTTAATACCGTGTTTTGAGTGATATATAATTATCGCTTACATTCGCAATCCATTATTCATTAAACCTTTTAAAAAAGGCCTTTAAATTTCTATTTAAAATGGCAGTAAAAATCAGACTTCAGAGGCACGGAAGTAAGAAGAGACCCTTCTACTTTATTGTAGTGGCAGATGCCCGTGCTCCCCGTGATGGAAAATTTATCCAGAAAATCGGTACCTACAATCCACTAACTGTTCCCGCAACAATCCAGTTAGACCGTCAGAAAGCGTTAGAATGGTTGCACAAAGGTGCTGAGCCAACCGACACGGTTCGCCGCATTTTATCCTTTAAAGGAGTGCTCTATTTAAAACATTTATTGCGCGGTGTAAAATTGGGTTTATTTGATGAAGCAGCAGCCATGCAAAAATTCCAGAAATGGCATGAAGAGCATGAAGCACATATTAAACGTCGTGGCGATGAGCATAGGAGATCGAGAATGGCAAGTCGTCCGCAGCAACCTGTGGTAAAAAAAGTGGAAACGCAGGATTCAGCGGAAGTGTAAGCAACCAACGGAAAAATTTTCGTAAAATCCCAATAGCAATATTGGGATTTTTTTGTTTTAAAAGCTGTTGGTAAATTATAATGATCACCTTCTTGCATACATTCATAAACCCAAAAATAAAAGCTGGCAGTATTTTAGCTTTAAAGCAATCAAAAAAAATTGCAATCAAAAAAAAATATTACAGACCTGGTTGAGCAAAAGCCTCAAAAAAGCCAGCAGCTTATATTACAGCATAGTGAAGAAGCAGCGCTTACACAATTAGAACGCAATTCAAAAGGGCTAATACTTTCAGGCATTTCCGCAGGTCTTGATATTGGTTTTTCTGTATTGCTGATGACTGTAATGTTAACCACATTCTCAGGTGTTTTTTCTGAGCCGGTAGTTCATTTTATTGTTGCCAATATGTACCCATTAGGTTTCATATTTGTTGTATTAGGCAGAAGTGAATTATTTACCGAGCATACAACACTTGCAATACTACCCGTGCTTCAAGGGCTGGCATCTATAAAAAAACTTTTGCGTCTCTGGATAATTGTTTACTTCAGCAACATTCTCGGCGGATTGATCTTCGCTTTAATACTTTCTTACTTTGCGGGCACACTCCATTTTTTGCATGCTGAAGCTTTTGAAGAAATCGCAAATACTTTTATTTATAATAACTGGCTTACACTTTTATTAAGCGCCTCGCTCGCAGGCTGGCTTATGGGTTTGCTGGCCTGGCTTGTAGCGGCTGCAAGAGAAACCATCAGCCAGATAGTTTTGATATTTATTATTACAGCAGCAATTGGCGTTGCTAATTTGCCGCATTGTATTGTTGGCAATATTGAAGTGGCATCAGCTTTATTCAGCGGTAAAGTTTCTTTTATTCAATACATAGAATTTCTCGGCCCGGTTACTTTAGGAAATGCAATTGGCGGAGTTTTGTTTGTAGGTATTTTAAAATTCAGTCACACTGCACATAGCGGCGAAGAAAAAGAAATTGATTTGGCAGATGGTGGCACGGTTAAATAATTGCATACATTATTTCACATTCGCCACAACCCTTGCTCCTGCACGTTTTGCAGCCTGCATTACACGAAAAACTTCACCATAAAAAGATGCGGTATCAGCATTAATTACAACAGAAGGTGTATCTACAACAGACCTGTTTTTATCAACCTCAAATTTTATTAAACTATCAAGATTGTTTGGGTCAATTTTATGCTGACCAATATAAATATTCTGGTCTTTATCAATCGAAACAACAACATGCTGTTTTGCTTTTGTATCTCTTGTGCCTTTAGGATTATTTACTTTAATAACATTCGGATTTGCCAGCGTTGAAATGATCAGAAAGAAAAAAAGCAGTATAAACAAAATATCATTCAAGGTATTTGTGTAAACTTCACCATGAGATTTATATCGTCTTCTTATATTCATGCAACCTTAAACTTTAAACATTAAACTTTTCTATCTTGTCGGTTCCTGTAAAACGTCAATAAATTCGGCACTCGCCATTTCCATTTTGTTAGCTGTTTTATCTATCTGTGTATTTAAAAAATTATAAGCCACGTAAGCCAGCAAACCAATAATTAACCCTGATGCAGAAGTGATCATTTTTGTATAAATACCACCGGCAATTTCACTCAATTCTAGTTCGCCGGTTGATGCAATGGCAGAAAATAATTGTAACATACCAACGATCGTCCCCAAAAAACCAAACATCGGCGCAATACCAGCAATTAAAGAAAGGATATTCAGGTTGCGTTCCATTTTATACATTTCAAGCCTGCCAACATTCTCCATACTTTTCTCAATGGCATCAATGGGTTTACCAATACGCTGAATGCCTTTATCAATAATACGCGCCACAGGGTTTTCTGTATTTCTTGCAAGATTTCTTGCTGCCGTTACATTGCCTGTAATGATATTATCCCTGATAATATTCATAAAATTTGTATCAATTCTTGATGCTTTACGAATAGCAATCAGTCTTTCAAAAAAAACAAATATGGCAACGGCGAGCAATACATATAAAGGATACATTATCCAGCCGCCTTTATTTAAAAGACTCCAGACATTCATTGTTTGCGGTTGCTGTGCAACTGCGTTTACCAGTTTTGTTGTATCAACCTGTAGAAAAAATCCCATTCTTTATTTTTTTTGATGGATGCAAAATACGTTCAACCACCAAACAACGGTTGCCGTGTGCATAAATTACATATTGATGTTATTTTAAGAAAGATTTTGCAGGCAGGTCGGGAGCTTAAAAGCGCCTGACCGATATAACAATTTCTCAAAACAAGAAATTGTATCTTTGATATGTGTCACAACCAGCAATAAAATACCTTTCAGAAAAAGAATACCTCTCATTTGAAAGAAATGCTTTGGATAAGCATGAATATTACCAGGGCGAAAT
>JBDTLW010000416.1:0-3411 GCA_039934575.1 Parafilimonas sp.
CTGCCGCGCACCAAACTTCCATAGCAATTAGCGCCATCTGCTGCACTGCTTAAAGAATGTAAAACAGTTAATGTGCCTGTTGCAGTTACTTTAAAAATAGTGCCATATCCAAAAGCACCTCCTGCATAAGTGCAGCCATAAAAATTTCCATCAGGCGCTAATACCAAATGCCCACGTGGATTTGAGCCATCTGTTGCACTGGTTAAATGTGTTATAACGGTAAAAGTTCCTGTTGGAGTTATTTTAAAAATAGTTCCATTGCTGTGTGTGCCGCCACTGCTCGTTGTACCATAAAAATTTCCATCGTTCCCTTTTGTCAATTCACCATAAGGATTAGCGCCATCTATTGCAGAATTAAACTGATGCAGTATTGTTATAACACCGGCAGATGTTACTTTGAAAATGCTTCCATAAGTATAAGTGCCGCCGTAAATAGTCATACCGTAAAAGTCGCCATCATCACCTTGTATCAAATCACCATTAGGATTTTTTCCAAAGTCGGCAAAAGCATGGGTTATAGAAAAATTGTTTCCATTGTTTTTGATTGAAAAAGCCGTGCCTCTTCCATCAGGTCCACCATTGGAAGTTAACCCAAGAAAAGTATCCTGTGCTTTTAAAAACGATGTTATTATCAATAAATTAATTATCAGTAATAATGTAATTAATGATCGTTTTGTAATTATCTGAGCATTCAGAAATATTGTTTGAATGCTGTCTTTTACAGAGGCGGATACGTGTAACATAATTTTGGTTTTTTGTAATTTAGTTCTATTTAATTTGTGATGATGTATTACTTTGAATATTGGGAAGCTTAGATTTTATTTCCCAAACCTCCAGCCTATGAAAATATTTACCACATTATTTTTTGTATTAACCTTAGGTATGAAGGATGGATTCGTGCCTGATGAAGAATCAATATTGCTATACAGATTTCCTAAGCTGATATTATACCTGGCACCAATCAGTAAACCTTTGTATGGATGAATTTCAATGCCACCTGCAAAACCATAATCAAACCTGTTATAATAACTAAGCAGCTTGCCATAACTGTTATTATTTCCACTACTGCTGCTGTCTGCTTTTGCATTTATTAAGAAAGCCATTTGTGCACCTAACTGTAATTGAAAATATTTGGTGATGTTTATTGTAGTTAATTGCGGCAACAGAATATAATCAAGATTTACATTGCCTGTATTTGTATTTGATGCGTAATTATAACCCTGTCTTGAATAAATTAGTTCAGTACGAAATCCGAGAATGCCTTTGCTTTTAGGCGCAAGAAAAATACCGGCTAAAAAACCACTTCGGCTGCTGTTACTAACAGAAGAAGCGTTGGTTACATTGGCAAAATTTACACCTGTTTTAATACCAATTTGTGCAAACAGGAAACAGGGAAAGAACATTAGCAAGCAAAAGATTAATGTTTTCAGTATCATTTTTTTTAAGTTTTAAATATTTTAAATTATTTCTTTAATTATATTTTATCGTTAGCACCCCAATAAGCCAGAGCAAATGTATAAGTGCATGTTTACGTTATCCCTCCACTGAAACAGGGATTTATATTGGATAATTAAAAATCCCCTGAAAAGGGGAATTTTAAATGAATGCTTGATATTGTTGCTGAGAAAGTGAACCTTTACTTTTATCAGATAAATTTTGTATCAAGAATTTCATGCTTTATATAAAACGATATTTATGTATCCTGCAAACAATACTATTATTCATTGTTTGCGAATCTGTTTCTTCTCAATCAATACCAGATAGTCTTCAGAATAAATTAAATCATGCAGCAAACGATTCAATTAAAGCGCGTACAATACTTGATATTGGCGAAGCTATTGAAGCAGAAACGCCTGAAAAAAGTTTAGGTTATTATCAGCAGGCTTTAGCGTTAAGCAAACAAATAAAAAATAACCGGCTTATATTATCATCAATGGTAGATGTGGGCATTGCATACATTGAGACCAATGATATGGATAAAGCATTAGCTGCTTTTTTAGAAGCAATTCCTGTAGCAAAAAAGGTAAATGATACTGGAAAAATAGCAGGAGTATTAGGTAATATCGGAAACGTTTATTTACATAAAAATGATCCTGTAACTGCAACAAATTATTATTTACAGGCAGCCGAACTCCTTGAAAAATCTTCTGATCAAAGCAGGCTACCAACTCTATATTCAAATCTTTGTTCGTTGCTGAATGATCAAAAAGAATTTGGTAAAGCAATTGAATACGGAAATAAAGCAGTTGAAGCGGCAGAGCAAAATAATGATGAATATACTTTAGCAGATGCATTGATAAATCTTTCCAATACTTATGGCTATTTAAACAATTTTCAAAAGCAATTTTCATTGTTACAAAAAGCATTACCGCTTGCAAAAAAGAATGAGGACATTGAACAAATAGCTACTGTTTATAATGACTTTGGTGATTATTATTATAATCAAAAAAAATATCAGCCATCTTTAAACTATTATCTTGAATCGTATAAGTACACGCAAAAAATGGGAAACCAGTACCATATATGTACAGCGTGTTCACATCTTGCAGTTATATATCACAATTTAAATCAGCCCGATAAAGCCATGCAGTTTATTCTGCAGGCAGAAACACTTGCAAAAGAAGTAGGTGTGAGGGCTGATATGAAAGAAATTTATTTAACAAGATCCGAGATAGAAGAAAGCAAGGGAAATTATAAAAATGCTTATAATTATCTTTCAAAGGCTTCAGATATAAGTGATTCGTTATTTACTGAAGAAGGCAGTAAACAGATAGCGGAAATGGAAGCAAAATATCAGAATGAAAAAAAACAAAAAGCAATTCTGCAATTGGAAAAAGATAAAACAATACAGGCGCTTTCCATCAAACAAAAATCAACGCTTAATTATTTTTTAATAGCATCTGTTGCTGCTTTGATTGTTGTTGGTTTTTTGATTTATAGAAATCTTAGTCACCGACAGTTATTGGCAAAACAACAAGATCAATTGCAACAACAGCGCATAAATGAATTGGAAAAAGATAAACAATTAGTTGCAGTTGATTCTATGTTGAAAGGTCAGGAAGATGAGCGTACAAGGCTTGCAAAAGATTTGCATGATGGATTAGGCGGTATGTTATCAGGTGTAAAATTTTCTCTTATGAATATGAAAAGCAATCTTATCATTAGCCACGAAAATGTTGTTGTTTTTGAAAGATCATTGGATATGCTGGATAGCTCAATCAAAGAACTTCGCCGCGTGGCACACAACATGATGCCTGAAGCATTAGTAAAGTTTGGCTTAGATGAAGCATTGAAAGATTATTTTGATAACATAAATAATTCTAATATTCTGCATGTGCAATACCAGTTTTTTGGTATGGAAAAAAGACTTGAACATAATACTGAGATCATTATTTACCGCATCATACAGGA
>JBDTLW010000417.1:0-3407 GCA_039934575.1 Parafilimonas sp.
CAAGGCGCATCTGTATTTACTGCTACTTTAAAAATTAATCTTGCAAGCCATGTCTGAAATAAAATGCATCATAATAGAAGATGAGCCATTGGCTGTAAAAATTTTATCGGATTATATTTCTGAAGTGCCATTCTTAAAATTACAGGGAACATTCAAAGATGCCATTCTTGCAACTGACTGGTTGCGGCATAATAATACTGAACTTATTTTTTTAGATATTCATTTGCCTAAATTAAAAGGCATGGCTTTTTTAAAAACGCTTACACATGCGCCTGCAATAATTATTACCACTGCATATCATCAATATGCAGTAGAAGGGTTTGATTTAAACGTAACCGACTACTTGTTAAAGCCATTTGACTTTGAGCGTTTTTTAATAGCAATAAATAAAGTAAAATCAATACAAGCAGAAAAGAACATACCACATGAAAGCCGCAAAATAAAAGATCATTTATTTCTGAATGCAGAAAGAAAAAGAGTAAAAATTTTATTCTCTGAAATCGTTTATATCGAAAGTCAGCGTGAATACATTAAAATCATTACAACAAAAAAAGAATACATTTCAAAAATGAGTACGCATGAAATTGAAGCGCTTTTACCCGCGGATCTTTTCAAACGTATTCATCGTTCATTTATAGTTTCCATGAGCAAGATTGAATCATATACTGCTGACAGCGTTGAAGTAAATGGAATATCAATACCTGTTGGCAGGGAATACAGGGACATTGTAAGAAATTTATAATGCCGGTTTTCAAAGTGCCTGCGGCAAGGTTATTTTAAGCATGTCTAACGTTACCCCGATTTGCTTTAAGCATGTCAATCCTTAGCGCAAGACTGAGGTGTTACTTTGTGCAGAAAGCCGTCCAGTTACTAATGTGCGGGGCTCAAGACAATCAATTCCCCACAATCAAATACTCGCACAAAAGACAAAACAAAACCTGCAGCTTAAAATCAATACAACCTTCTTCCAATAAATAATTTTTGAAGAAATGAATTCATCCAATATGAGTTCGGATTATTTCAATAAAGGCAATAACATATTTTATATCCGGCCAGAAGCGGAAAGATAGTATTTACTTGTTTTGTACAGTGTTATACAAAGATCAGAACAGATCATTGCATATTTTAGAAATAGTATCAGGTAAGCGGAATGCGCATCAATAAAAATAAAACAGGCTTAATGCATTTCGGTAATCTTAGCTTTTCCAATATTTATTATCACTACTCCTGTAAGCATTATGCAAGCAGCTCCAAGAAGCAATTCATTTACATACGGTATTGCATAATATGATATGGCGCCAACCCCTTGCGCCCCAAGAAAAATTTCATTTAATATAATACCGGTAACAAATATCCATATTCCCAAAGCAGTTCTTTTATTATACACAAAGTATTGGTTGTATAATGCATAAGCCAGGATAAATATGCTGAAGATGCCTAAAAAAATAAGATGCAGATAGCCTATTACAATAGGTCTGAAACCGAAAGCCCATGTAGTTAATGCCGGTATAGTAGAGCTTAATTGCAATAACAGTTTTATAGAGAGCGCTAAAGCCGATAAACTAAAAAGATATTTAATGGGCAGTAATGTGTTTACAAAAATTAATTTGTGGTTTGAAATGACTTTTACTAACAATGGTATCCATGCAATTACCTGGGCAAAAGCTGCAAGAATTATTATTATATATAACCATGATGGCATGGGCAACCATAATGCCGATAAAAAATATGCAGGTGCACAGGCAAATGCAAAAGCAAAAAAGATTCTTTTTTGTATTCTGAGTGAAATGATCTCCGTACTTATCTTTTCAACAAATAAACCCATGCACGTGAAGAAGAACCAGCCGTTGTATTGAAAGTGAAGAAAGAAATAGACTGATGCTAAATATGCATTTTCATGTAAACTTCTTGTTGCCATCATATAAGCCAGGCAATATGGGCCAATGGATGACAGCACACTAAAAATCAGCCCCGTTTTTATCCAATAATGGGCAATTCTTTTTTTAAATATTTTATTTAAGTCACGCCATACAACTATAGCAAACGCATAAGACATAAAAATGGAAAGCGTGGAAAAAATAATAGAGATTAATCCATAACCTTCAAACGCAAAACTAAACAGCATTCCATACGCGGTAAGCGAATTGCCAAGCAATAAATAATTATATTTTTTTAATGAAAAAGAAATGCTGTTTTTTGAAATATAAAAAGCAGTAAGCACCATAAGCGCTTGTGTTATCCAACCGGCAAACGCAAAATGCGAGTGTGCACCTAAAAGATTTTTTTGATTAATGAAGGGAAGGCTATAAGCTATTTTGTAACGCATGATAACACCGAGGAATGCCACCAGCAATAGACTAAAGATTGAAATACGAAACCATTTATCAAGGGAAATTTGCGTTAAACTTTTTTTCATAATTACAAAGAAAAAATAGAGGTTATAAAGATATTTGGATATTGATCATGCAAGTTACAGATAAGCCTTTCCGTTTTTAATGGTTATGAAACCTTTTTCTTCTAATTGTTTCATAGTACGTATAACCGTTTCTACTCTAAGCCCCAGCATATCGCCAATACGCTGCCTTGACAATTCCACTTTAAATTTTTTGTCTGCATCACCATTTTCTTTTTTAAGTATGGATAATAATGTAAGTACACGATGCATGGGTTTCTCTCCTGAAATTTCTCTTGCTATTGTTGCTTTCATAAATAATCTTTTTGAAAGCAATTGTGCAAATGCAAAAAGCATTTCATTATTTTCAAGCAGCATGCATAAAAAATTCTCTTTCGCAATTCTCAGCACAACTGTATGCTCATTGGCAATTGCAGTAGCAGGATATGCAGCATCAATTAATAATACCGGCTCACCAAAACTTTCACCAGGTTTAAATGAACCTTGTATAAACTCTTTTCCATTGGCAAAGTTATTCACCATACGCACAGAACCTTCTGAAACCTGATGATAGAATAATGCTGCATCACCTTCAAAAAAGATACATTTCCCTTTTTTATATTTTCTGAATGTACCCATAGCAAGCAACACGTCTTCCTGTATCATCAACAATTTTGGGCAAAACTATTTTCGCATGCAAAAGCAATATATGATAACATCTGCTACCGTATATGATTTATATCATGCAATTTTTTATAACTTTATGATTAAAATCATAATGTATTCCTTAATTCCTTTCTAAAATTGCACATTATAAAAACATACATCATTTTATGAAAAAATTAATTCTGATAGGAGCTATAACCTGTTTGATTTATGCATGTTCCGGCGGAGCAGGCAGTAATAGCAATGCTACCTCTGGCAGCACAGACAACGCCGTCTCTGAAACCAAACCTGCTTACGATCCGCATAGAGGA
The DNA here is from genome assembly GCA_039934575.1 of Parafilimonas sp. Lineage (GTDB taxonomy): Bacteria > Bacteroidota > Bacteroidia > Chitinophagales > Chitinophagaceae > Parafilimonas. The sequence continues at coordinate 3,370 of JBDTLW010000417.1, forward strand.
GAGGGTAAATTTGACCACGTTGATTTAAGTCCTACATT
>JBDTLW010000418.1:0-3405 GCA_039934575.1 Parafilimonas sp.
ATACAGCAATGTTCAAAGGCAGATCGCCGAGTTGCAGGTTTTTGCCAACGGGTGTTAAGCTCCATCCATTAGGAAGTAAAACAGGATCAGGTAATTTAATTTGTTGTGATATAGATTGCAATGAACAAAACAGCAGCAGAATAATTATTGCTTTCGAATTAATAGACTTCATTGTATAAAATTACTAAGAATGCATTTATATATTGTGCCGGTAACAATCTATTAATTTTTATGCGATAAAATTTTAATCTGATTACATGTTTTAGCACAAAACGTTCCTGCGGAACGACATCAAATTTACTATTGCAATGCTACCCAAGAAATATTCCTGCGGAATAAATTTTTAAGGGCAAGACACATAAGTTCAAGTTTTAATTAGCAACTATTTACTTCAAATATTCAAAGCATCAGGTAATAAGTTTTAGTGAAGCGTTGCTTACCAAAGTGAGTTAATAATTTCTGTTGAATAATAAATTACTATCTTTAAATAGCTTGTTCTGTATATCTTTCATCATTCAAATTAACATCACATGAAATTATTTTTTTTATTGCTGACAGCGGTTACTCTTTGTTTGGGATGTAATACGAAAAACGATACCCCCGTGTCTAAACAAGATACATTGGTTTTTAAAAAAGATGTGCCGGATGCAGACATGCAAATAAAGCTGGCTTTATTAGCTGCGCCTCCTGAAAAAAGAGATAGCTGCACTGTATATGGTTACGATGCCGGTAACCAACTGGTGATTATTAAAAAAGGTACCAATGAATTGATTTGTCTTGCAGACAATCCTGCTGATTCCAGCTTTTCAGTAGCCTGTTACAACAAAGACCTGGATCCATTTATGCAAAGAGGACGTGAACTGAGAAAACAAGGTATTAACGGCCAGCAGTTATTTGATGAACGTGGAAAGGAAGTAAAAGAAGGCACACTTAAAATGCCTGAAAGTCCTTCAGCGTTGTATGTTTATTCTGCCGATGCAAAAGATGTTAACCGTGCAACCGGTGAAGTGAAGAATGGTTATTTGCGTTATGTAATTTATATTCCTTTTGCAACGGTTGCCAGCACGGGTTTACCAACAAAACCATCAGCGCCAGGCATGCCCTGGATCATGAGTCCCGGAACTTATGGCGCACATGTTATGATCAATCCATAACATGAAGTTATAAGCATACATATAATTAAGCAGCCATCTCTATACAAAAAATTATTTCAATTTTAATAGCCCCATCAGGGGGCGATATTTTGGTAAACGAAAGTTCATTTAAGAACATGACAAGCCCCATCAGGGCGATATTTTTTGCAGTTGAATATTATAATCAAACTGTCGCTCCGATGGAGCTATAGCCACTGAATACATCTCTCTAAATTGTTACCAAAATATCAGCCCTCCGGGCTTTTAAAAAAATTAAGTTTGCACAATAGTTTTCAAGGAAATAATTGAATGTATTCAAAACCAGAATACACTAACATTTAAAACAAATTTATATGGATAACGGTATCGCGCAGCGTGAACAAAAAGATATGCTAAGTGAAATAAGAAATGAAATGGAAAGAATTTTTTTTCTGCAAAAGGCCAATCAGCAAAACATAGCGAATTCCACTGCCGCTGAACGCAAACAGAAACTGGATAGTATCTATAAAATCTTTTTAAAATACAGGCAGGAAATAAGGGATGCTTTGTACAAAGATTTCAGGAAACATCCCAGTGAAACAGACATCGTGGAAATTTATAAGATCACTTCAGATATCAAACATACAAAATCACATTTATCAAAATGGATGCGCCCGCATAAAGTGGCAACACCAATGTCGCAAACAGGTACACGTTCCTATATACATTATGAACCTAAAGGCGTGGTGCTTATCATCTCTCCATGGAATTTCCCGATCAGTCTTACATTTGGTCCGCTTATATCCGCCATTGCTGCGGGCAATTGTGTAATGATAAAACCTTCTGAATTTACACCACATGCTTCTGCTTTAATGAAGAAAATAATAAACGAATTATTTGATGAGTCAGAAGTTGCTTTGATAGAAGGCGATGTAACCATAGCAACAGAAATATTGAAGCTTCCTTTTAATCACATTTTTTTTACAGGCTCACCGGAAGTTGGAAAGTTGGTGATGAAAGCAGCAGCCGAACACCTTGCATCTGTAACATTGGAATTGGGTGGAAAATCTCCTGCCATTATAGATGAAACTGGAGACCTGAAGAAAGCTGCAAAACGCATTGCTTTTGGTAAATGGTTCAATAATGGACAGGTATGTATTGCAGCAGATTATGTAATGGTGCAGGAGTCTATCGCGAATAAATTTATGGAAGAGCTTAAAGCAAACATTATTGCATTTTATGGAGACGATGCATCAAAGTCTGCATCGTATAACCGGATTGTAAACCATCGTCATTTTAAGCGCGTGCAGGAATATTTTCAGGATGCAATTTCTAAAGGAGCCGGTATAGCAATTGGTGGTAAAGCAAATGCAGATGATAATTTTTTTGAACCTACAATTATGACAGATGTTCCTGAAAATTGCGACCTCTGGAAAAAAGAAATTTTCGGTCCTGTATTACCTTTTATTACCTATTCTGATCTACAGGATGCTATTGATAAAATCAATGCCAAAGAGAAACCGCTTGCGATGTATATCTTCAGTAAAAATGATAAGAATATAAACCGCATTATTAATAATACACGTGCAGGTGCAACCTGTATTAATCATACAAGTCTTCACTATTTTAATAACAACCTGCCATTTGGCGGATCAAACAATAGTGGTATTGGAAAAGCAAATGGATTTTTTGGTTTTGAAGCTTTTTCAAATGCACGCGCTATATTAAAACAATGGGCGCCAATTAATGGTTTAGATAAACTGACGCCGCCTTATACAGCATCAAAACAGAAGTTAATAGATATAATGATTAAATGGTTTTGATGTTATCGCGCTTTGCCTGTTCCGTAGGGACAATTCGTGGGTAGTGGAGATTATCAAAAGCACAAGGCGTTCCTTCGGAACGCTTCGTGCCTGCAATATTATAATCTACCCACGAATCATTCCTAAAGGAATGAAAAGAAATATGAAACTGTAATATGATTGTGCAGAATATCATTCTTCAATTTATCCCGAACTTATTTCACATCAAACTCTGTTGTATTATAACCTGTTTTACCATCTGCATCAATGCCTTGTATAACGGCAATATATTTACCTTTTATATCTGAAGTATAAAATGAGATTTGCGCATTATTTATTTGCGGAGACCAGTATAAAAGGTTTCTGTAATCGGGTATCCTGCTTTGCTTTTGCGCTGCTGTGCTGTATTTTGGTGAATAAAATTCACGCTGTAACTGCAGACCATCATAAGAAAGTTCTATAGTACCGGGATCAAATTGAAAACCATCTAA
>JBDTLW010000419.1:0-3399 GCA_039934575.1 Parafilimonas sp.
CCTGTTGGTTTTGTTGTAAAGAATTGCTGAAAGCCTCCCTGTTCGGAAGACAGGATTTTATCAACATTACAATTGCTTATTCTAAAATCAAAACAACTAAGAATAATCCACCACATATCTAAACTAAACAAAAAATGATGAGCGGTATGCTTTGATTTATACGATAATAATTTTTAAGCAAGAACAAACTGAAGTATGAAAAAAAAATTTCTATACTTATACTTTTTCCGGTTGTTGTTTGGGAACGCTAAGTGTAATCTTGAGCTCTTCTTTGTCTTTAAGATCAGCTTTCTTTTCAATTCCTTTCATGCCATAATGCAAAATAATGGGTATGAGAATGGGAATAAAACGTGATACTAAAGGAAGAAAAAAAGATACTCCAAGTGCAAACAAAAACAACAGTGGAATCACCAGGCTTCTGTATAAGCCAAGCTGTATTCTTGCTTTGGATATTTTATGTGTAAGCAGCTCGCGGTTTGGATTGCTTACGTAGAGCCAAAGCCAGCAATTCATAAACCCTGTAAAACACATATTAGCAACATAAACAGCATAGGGAAGAAACATTTTTGTATCTGAACCATACTCGCCCAGTAAGCCCGAACTGAAAGGGAGCAACACTACTGAAAAAAGAAAAGCAAGGTTTATCCATAGCAGTGAAGTGGTATAATTTTTTGCATATCCAAATATGCGGTGATGCACAGACCAGTAGTGCCCGATAATGCCGAAGCTGATAAGAAAGCCTAAAAATTGCAGCGAATTATCAGAGAGATATTTCCACAGGCTTGCATCGGTATAAATATCTAATTCATGCCGGTTAGGCACCTTTATTTCAATTACCAGCAGCGTAATACAAATGGCAAAAACGGCATCAGTAAAAAAGATAAATCTTTCCAACTGAAATTGTGTACGCGAAACATCATGCCTTGGATGATTCATAAATAAGGCTTTAATTTTTTATGCGGTGAACAGATTAACTGTGTCTCATTTTTTTATTGCAGTTAATATCTAAATATAGTGTAAAAATTTGTTTTCAATAATGGTACTATTTCTTATCAGCACACAATATAAATCAGTTACAAATATTGCGGATAAATCATTTTATAACAGTATAATAAATGTTGTGCTTTCATTTTCGTTTGGATCCAATTTTATTTCACAACCATGCGCTTTAATTATCTGAAACAGGATTTATAAAGGCAAGTGAATTATAAACTCGGAGCCTTCTCCTTCTTTTGCGTTCACTTTTATTTCTCCGCCATGTGCTTTTATAATGTCATAACTCAAACTCAAACCCAAACCTGTTCCTTCGCCTGTTGGCTTTGTTGTAAAAAATGGTTGAAAGATTTTATCAACGATATTTTGCGGAATGCCGTTGCCATTATCTTTCACAACAATCTCAACCTTATCCCGTCCCACTGTGGCATCCCCGCCTGAATGACTCAGTCGGGCAGGCGGGCGGGCATTTATTTTTTTTGTTTGAATGGATACAGTTGGTTGATAGCTTTCATCAGCAGTTTTCTTCTTTTCATTCACAGCATAAAATGCATTGTTATATAAGTTTAAAAGAACTCTTCCAATATCTTGTGGTATGATATTTACTTTTTCAATGCTGTTATCAAAATCTGTTTTCATTGTTGCATTAACGCCTTTGTCTTTTGCTTTCAGTCCATGATAACTCAATCTTAAATATTCATCGCACAAAGCGTTGATGTCTGTTGGTTCTTTTTTACCTGTACTTGTGCGTGAATGTTGCAGCATGCCTTTTACAATTGCATCTGCACGTTTGCCATGATGGTTTATTTTCTCAAAGTTGTCTATTACATCATTTGCAATTGCGTTAGCATCTTCCAGATTTCCTTTATTCATTTCATCTTTCATTTCAACAAGCAATTCTTTATTTACTTCTGAAAAATTATTTACAAAGTTTAATGGGTTTTGAATTTCATGTGCAATACCGGCAGTAAGCTCGCCAAGGCTTGCCATTTTTTCTGATTGGATGAGTTGTGCCTGTGTTGATTTAAGCTCGGTAAGTGTACTTTCTACTTTTTCTTTTTGATGTTGCAATGCAATATTTGCATGCTGTTTTTGTTTGTTATGTCGAAACTGAATCATAGCAATAATTACAACCGCCAATACAACAATACCAAGCGCTGTTATAATAAAATACTGTGTATTCTTTATTCGCTTTGCTTCAGCATCTTTTTTTTCCTGTTCAGATGCCTGCAATTTTTTTTCTTTATTAAGAAGCTGTATTTCTTTGTCTTTTACTTCGGTGATTCTCTCATTTTCAAGAGCAGCTATTTTTCTCTCATTTTCATCATTAAAAATAGAATCTTTATTTTCTGCGGATAGCTTATAATACTTTAAAGCGGCTTTATAATTGCCCCTTAAATCTTCCGTTTCTGATAACGATTCTGCAAACTGCATTATTAAAGAGGGTTCACCGGCTTTTTCACTTATTTCTAATGCACGGGAAAAATAATTATATGCTTTCTCTAAAAGCATTGACTTGCTAATCTTTAAAGAATCCGGGATAAGATATTGTTCATATCCATTCTTTGCCACTTTTAAATAAAGTGCTCCAATGCCGCCATTGCCAAAAGCAAGAGTTCTTGCTATATCCAGTTTCTGTGCAATTCTGATTGCTTTCTTATAAAAAATAATTGCTGAATCAAAATTCTTTTGCTCTTGTAAAAAATTGCCGCGGTTAATATATATTCTGCCCAATGCAGCCTGATCACCGATTTCTTCAAAAAGTTTTATCGCTTGCAGATTATATTCATTCACTTTATTTAATTCGCCTTCATCTTTATAAACACTTGCAATATTATCAAGCGCTGATGCAATGCCATTTTTATCGTTTAATTTTTTTTGCAACCTAAGCGCTATATTATAATTCTCAAGCGCTTTAGGATAATTATGCAGCCAGTAATAATCAGCGCCAATGTTATTGTAAGTCCATGCAATACCTGCATCTGAACCCGCCTCTTCATAAATGCTAAGAGCCATATAATTATTCTCAATTGCCTTGGAATAATTACTGAGTGCTTCATAATTGCTTGCAATTGTAACCAACGCATCACCCATTGCGGGTTTCCATTGTATAGATTTAAAAATTTCGTAGGCCTTGCCGGCATTTTCATTACCGGCTGTAAAATTTGAAATAGCTGTATATATCCTTGCTTTATTTATATACGCAATACCAATACCTTTTTGCCATTGATGTTGTTGTGAAAGATGCATAGCACTGTCTGCATATTTCATTGCTGCAGCAGGGTCTGTTGATATTATTGCTTTTGCTGCTTTTATTATTAGTTTAACCTGGTTGGTGTCTTCTTTTGTTTTGGGAAGTTCATTCATAAGCGAATCGGCAAGGGCTTTACCTTGCAAGTCTTGTGC
>JBDTLW010000420.1:0-3379 GCA_039934575.1 Parafilimonas sp.
GGCGGAATAAATATTTCGCAGGATGGTGAGTGGCTTTTATTTGCCGGCAATTTCGCAGGCAAAGGCTTTGGTGATTTTGATTTGTATATGTCTTATGATACACCAACAGGTTGGAGTGAACCCGTGAATTTAGGCGCAAACATTAATACAGAATTTTGGGAAAGTTCTCCATCACTAAGTCCTGATAAAAACGCTTTATATTTTAGCAGCAACAGAACCGGCGGTTACGGCGGTAAAGATCTGTATGTAAGTTATAGAGTAAATGGTAAATGGACACCTGCTGAAAATATGGGCGCTGATATAAACACAGCCGGTGATGAACTGGCACCTTTTATTCATGCAGATAATCAAACATTATATTTTACTTCAAACGGTTTGCCCGGTTATGGCGGCACAGATATTTATGTGATAAAAAAAGTTGCAGATAAACAATGGGGCAAACCCGAAAATCTTGGTTACCCGATTAATACTATTGAAAATGAAGGAAGTTTATTTGTAGCTTCTGATGCAATTACTGCCTATTATGCAAGTGATCGCGCAGATACCCATGGCTATCTTGATCTCTATAAATTTACTTTAAAGCCTGATGTAAGACCTGTAAAAACTTTATATGTGAAAGGCTATGTTACAGACAGTAAAACAAGTAAAGGCTTACCTTGTTCCGTTGAATTATCCGTTGATTCAAGCCAGCAGGTTGTATCAAATATTCAAACAGATGAAACCGGTTTTTATTTTATTACCTTACCTATTGGCAAAAATTATACGTTCACTGTAAACAGGAAAGGTTATTTGTTTTATAGTGATGTTTACAATCTTGCAGATAAACTATCAGACAGTGTTTATGAAAAAAATATTCAACTTCAGCCAGTTGAACTAAATGCTTCAGTACGTTTAAAAAATATTCAATTCCCCTCAAAATCTTTTCAGCTTGAAGCTGTAAGTATGATTGAGCTTAATAAACTTCTTCAATTAATGAATGATAATCCTTCTGTAAAAATTCAGATAAATGGTTACACAGATGATGTTGGCGGTGATGCTGATAATCTTAGGCTTTCCGCAGACCGCGCAAAAGCCGTAGCTGATTATTTAATACTAAAAGGTATTGATGCAAAACGCTTAATCTGGAAAGGATTTGGCGAAACAAAACCAATTGCTGATAATGCAACAGATGAAGGCAAAGCATTAAACCGCAGAACTGAATTTGTTATAATCGCTATGTAAATCATTCTTGCCCAATTTGCGGTAATAAATTGTTTTAATTACCAAAAATGAATTTTTGCATAAAATTGAAAACTGGAACTATTCTTGTCCTGATTTAATTAATAAAACATAATTATGGAACGGGAATTATTAATAACGATGAAGAAAAGTAAATGTAATAACAAAAAAGTCAACCAGGAAATTGAATGTATAAAAACATTGTTTCCATACCTGGAATCTTTTGAAACTTTTAAAGCCTGTAATCAGATATTTGATCTTGAAAAACATATTGTGGTAAATACAAGACCAAGGTTGAAACGTATATTTTATGAAGGCATCCGGAAGAATAACAGCTTTATTGTTGGTCTCAATTAAATATATCAGCAGGTTGCCTGTTTTTCTTGGAAATCAGATACTTGTTATGAATTATTTCTTGCACAGGTACGTTTTCAATCTTACTTTCTAACCAGTTAATTATATCAAGATACATAAAAGAACGCGTGGCCAGTGGCTTGCCTTTAATGGCTTCTAATTTCTCTTTTAATGGTTTAAACTCAGCCAGAATTTCGGCAGCATTTAAAGAAAAGGATCGTCTTAAAAATTTAAATATCTCTTCTTCAACTACATTAAGATTTTTCATTTTAGCCATAAATCTATACACGGATTTAATAAGATATTCTACCAATTGATAACTACCCAATTCATAATGCGCAATCAGGTGCAACAATCTTGAATAGCAATGCAGATCTGTTCTCAGATCAGGTTTGCGATTAATGATAAGATTTAAATATTCAACGGCTTTTTCATTATCGCCGCTTCCAAAATATAAACACGCAATCTTATAATAAAATATAAGAACGCGGTGCATGTCAATATGCAGTTTATACTCTTTAATTTTTTGTTCTATGTAAGGTACAAGAACAAGACCTTTTGAAAAACTGCCATGCATAAAATGTTTATTAAGCTGGGCTATCTGCAAATAAATAAACGTTTGAACTTGCGTATTGGAGTCTTTCTGCCCAGCTTCAGAATGAGCAAAAGCTTCAAACTTTTTTAATGTTTCTTCAAACCCTTTATAATTCAATAAAACAAAATGCGCCTGCAATAAATTATGCATTCCCTTTACATATTGGATAGATTCAATATGTTTCATATCATCATTTTCCTCAAAAAGATCAGCCCATTTTTTAGAATACCGATAATAATCTAACAGATCCTGCAGTATAAATGTGTACCAGCAATATGCCTGGTAATAATAAAGCCGTTCATAAAAATTCATTTCATGCAAACTGCATTTGGGCAAATGCTCATAAAAAAAATCATGGATAGCCTGTTCATCTTTTTCATCTCTTGCATGACCATTTTGAATATACCAGCTATACAATTGCAAAGCAAAACCTGAAAGCTGATTTAATAGTAAAACCCGCCTGTTTACTTCATCAGATTCTTTTGATAACGCTTCTGCCCTGCCTTCAAAGCTTCTCGTTATATGCATAGATTCGATCTTCTTCTCAAATATTAAAGCCTGCATACGATATGTTGACTGATTGTTTGCTATTGCCGTTGCTTTCACCTTATCCAGTATCTTAAGCGCCTGCATATACAATCCTTTGTTGTAAAGCAGCCTTGCATTTATTATTTGTTCACTCAATTGTGTTTCAATATCGGGAGAAGAATGCGTAAGGCTTGAAAGTATTTGCTTATACAAATATGCTTTCATATTAGAAAGCTGCTGTTTTTGTATTGATGCGTTTCTTCTTAATAGTTTTTCTTCATCATATTCAGTCATACTGTCAAGCGCATCAAACAAAGCAAGAACTTTAAGATCATCAGTGCCCGACATACGTTTTACATGAAGTTTAAATAAACGCTTTTCAGATTTATTAAGCGATTGTATTAATTGAAATAACTCGTCTGTATTCCTGTTAGGCATCGTAAAAAAAATTTACTCAAACGCAGTGCTGTAAAGCATTTCAACAAAATTACGACTTGGTTATACACCGTAAAACAGTCTTCATTTTAATTTTACAGCAAGTCTTTTGGTTGTTAATTTTATAAACTGCCGTTTTTATTTGAAAACGATAGCGTTACAAAATTAAACAGTCTGCAGGTCTTTATCTAACAAATGCATAATGAAAGAAAAAAAGATTAACATTTTCGATACCACTTTAAGAGATGG
>JBDTLW010000421.1:0-3374 GCA_039934575.1 Parafilimonas sp.
AATTTGTTTTGAACATCATGATTTTGGCGGCGTGCATTTTACAGGCAGCACCGGTGTTTTTAATAATATGTGGAAGACGATTGGAGAGAATGCAGCGAAGTATAAATCATATCCGCGCATTGTGGGCGAAACCGGTGGTAAAGATTTTGTATTAGTGCATACAACTGCCGATGTTGATGTAACCGTTACAGCATTAGCAAGGGGTGCTTTTGAATACCAGGGGCAAAAATGTTCTGCGGCATCAAGGGCATATTTGCCTTCAAATATTGCTGATGAAATAAAAGAAAAATTAACGGCTGAACTCAAAACGATGAATATGGGAACGGTTGAAGATTTTAGCAATTTTATAAATGCAGTGATTGATGAAAAATCTTTTGATAACATCACCCGCTATATTGATAACGCAAAGAAAGATGCCAATGCAGAAATTATTGCAGGCGGTAATTATGATAAAAGCAAAGGTTATTTTATTGAGCCGACTGTAATAGAAGCAAAAGACCCTAAGTATGTTTCTTTATGCGAAGAGATCTTTGGTCCGGTGCTTACGATCTATGTGTATGATGAAAATAAATTTGAAGAAACTGCAGAACTTGTAAATACAACTTCACCTTATGCACTTACAGGATGTATTATTGCAAAAGACCGCGATGCCATTGTATTTGCCACGAATAAATTAAGACATGCTGCAGGTAATTTTTATATTAATGATAAACCAACCGGCGCTGTAGTTGGGCAGCAACCTTTTGGCGGCGCAAGAGCAAGCGGCACAAATGATAAAGCCGGAAGTATGCTGAATTTGTATCGCTGGTTAAGTGCAAGAACAATCAAAGAAACTTTTAATCCGCCAACAGATTATCGTTATCCGTTTTTGAATAAAGACTAAAGCAACCACCAAATAAAAAATTATGCAAATAGGTTTTATTGGTTTAGGAAATCTTGGTACACCAATAGCAGAAAATTTATTGCAGCATCATCCTGGCATGTTGGTGTATAATCGCACTGCATCAAAAGCAAAACCGCTTGAAGAAAAAGGCGCAAAAGTTTGCAATACTGTAAAAGAACTTGCCTCAGCTTGTGATATTGTTTTTACTATTGTATCAAATGATGCTGTTGTAAAAGAAATTACAGAAGGCGACAATGGCATTGCAATCAATTTAAAGAAAGATAGTATTCATGTTTCCATGACTACCATTTTACCTGCAACAAGTGAGTATTTATTTCAATTACATCATCAGCATAATAATCATTATATAGCTTGCCCGGTTTCCGGCAGACCTGAAGCGGCACGAGATAAAAAATTAAACTTTATAATCTCCGGTGATAATAAAATAATTCACAGAGTAAAACCTTTGATGAATGATGCAGGCGCAGTTGCCATTTGGGAATATGGAGAAACACCCGGCAATGCAAACGCTGCAAAGCTTTGTACAAATTACATGATACTTGCTGCACTGCAATCAATGGCAGAAGGAATTAATCTCGCCAAAAAAAGCGGTATTGATGAAGCATTGTGGATGAAAATGATCACTTCATCCTTATTCAATTGCGGTATTTATATTAACTATGGAAATCTTGTTTTGCATGAAACTTTTAAGCCAGCATCATTTAGTTTAGAGCTTGGTTTAAAAGATGCAACACTTGTAATGAAGCAAGCTGAAACAACGGAGTCAAAAATGTTTATTGGAAAACTTGTTCAGGAAGAATTACAACAACTCTTTGATAATGGATATGGTGATTATGACTGGAGTGCAATTGCTTTAAGTGTTAAGTAATAATTTCTATTGATCCGGAAAAAGTTGTTGGCATAATGCTACCCGTTCGTGTTGGTATCCACTTAGCGTTTCACCGCCTGCTTTGTGTACGATAGCAAAAGAAAAAGTATAAATGATTCCCGGCCAAAGTCTGAAACTTAGGAGAACAAATGATACATGAAGAATTTTATACGATACAATTTCTGCATCTCAGATCAGCTTATTACTTTTAGAGCTTCTAAAAATATTAATGGGTAAGGTATTTTTCTGAAAGCAGGTAATGTAAGTTTGTAAAGTTTTTAATTGCGTATGAAAACTAACCTGCTGTTTATAACTTCTTTATTTATTGCTTCAGTTTCCTTTGCTCAAAAGCAGCAATATAAATCTGCCGTAATTGCTTTTTATAATCTTGAAAATTTTTATGATACGGTTGATAACCCTAATGTAAATGATGAAGATTTTTTACCCACCGGTCCTAAAAATTATAACAGCAAAATCTACAATACGAAAGTTGCACACCTTGCCACTGTAGTTTCACAAATAGGCACAGATATTAATCCTGATGGTATTGCAATAATTGGTGTTGCAGAAATAGAAAATGATACAGTATTGAATGATCTTATTCATCATCCATTACTTAAAGAACGCAACTATGGAATTGTGCATTTTGATTCAAGAGATATTCGCGGCGTTGATGTTGCACTTCTGTATAACCCAAAATATTTTAAAGTAATTGAAAGCAAAAAGTTGTTTGTGCGTTTGCCTGAGGGAACAAAATCAAGTTTTTTTACAAGAGATGTTTTATGGGTAAAAGGAATTTTAAACGGCGATACTATTCATGTTTTTGTGAATCACTGGCCAAGCCGTGTTGGTGGTGAGCAACGCAGTGCGCCTGCCCGTGCTGCTGCTGCACAGATTGATAAAAATTTTATTGATTCAATTGAAATATTTCAACCCAATGCAAAAATTATTGTAATGGGTGATCTGAATGATGATCCTGTAAGTGCAAGCATTACAAAAGTGCTTGGGGCGAAAGGTAATATTGCAGATGTTAAGCCTGGTGAATTATACAATCCCTGGATTGAGATGTATAAAAAAGGTATCGGCACACTTGCTTACCAGGATGCCTGGGGCTTATTTGATCAGATCATGATCAGTTGCTCATGGCTTGATAAAGATCAGCCCGGTTATTTTTTTTATCAGCAACATATTTTTAATAAGCAATACATGGTTGAAAATATTGGTAAGTATAAAGGTTATCCTATGCGTACATGGGATGGCAATACGTATCGCGGCGGCTATAGTGATCATTTTCCAACGTATATAGTATTGCTGAAGAAAGTTAAAAATTAAAGCAGCATGAATATTCACACTGCTTTGCTCTTTATGACAAAACCTTCTTTTATATTTTTATTGCTTTTGCAATACTAATCTGAATGTCCCCTGGTCACCGTAAGTGGGATTATCAGAATAAATATCCACTACTATACTTACAACGCCCTGGCAAGGCAATACAACATTGTTACCGCTTTGAACGGTATGTATGAAAAAGTTGCCGAAAGGTGGTCCGTAATTTTCAAAATATTGATTTTCTATTGAGGTTACATTCGTTGCCGGGTCAAC
>JBDTLW010000422.1:0-3370 GCA_039934575.1 Parafilimonas sp.
AATTGATAGCCGGCAGAACTATTGATAACAGCATTACAATACGTCAATACTTTATTATAATCTCTGTCTGGACGCTGTGCCCAAATCTTAGCAAGCAATGCATTGGCTGCGCCTTTTGTTGCACGCACTTTATTGGTTGAACCATCAGCGCCATCATAAGCATCTGGCAAATTATTTACAGCTAACTGAAGATCATCATTTATAAAATTATACACTGCAGTATCCGCAGAGCGTGCAATTCTGATTACAGAAGGGTCTGTGCTGTTTGAATGTTTTTCAATAGGCACGCCGCCCCATAATTTTACCAATTGATAATAATGAAATGCACGCAAAAAAGAAGCTTCACCCAAAATCTGTTTTCTTCTTTCATCTGTTAATGCAGGGTCGGTTACGTTTTCTATATTATCAATTACTGCATTGCATTTTGCTATGCTTGCATATAGTTCTGTCCAATCACGATATACCAATCCGTTTGCGTTTGAAATAGTATTCAAATCAAGTTGAAGAAAATCAATATCGCCACTGCCGCCCGCATAACCATTATCAGAACGCATATCACTTTGTTGTATAAATTCCCACTGATAATAATTTGTTCCCATAAAAGAACTGTATGCGCCGTTCAAAGCCGCTTCAATATTGGCTGCGGTTGTATAAGCATTATCAGTTGTAATTAGTGAAACAGGTTTTTGATCTAAGAATTTTTTGCAGGAAAAGAATGTAATAATTGCTATTAATAATATGCTGAGGTAAGAATATTTTTTCATAAAAGAATTTTATTCGTTTTTAATTGTTGTTTAAAAACTAAGGCTTACTCCAAAAATGATGTCTCTTGTTTGCGGGTATGTTCCAAAATCAACACCGGGTGCTACATTATTGCTTTGAGAGCCGGCGTATGTTGCGCTAAATGCACTTACTTCCGGGTCAAATCCTGAATACTTTGTAAGCGTTAGTAAATTTTCGCCGGTAACATACAATCTGAGTTTTGTAAGCTTTAGCCTGCTTAATAATTGCGGCGATAAATCGTAACCAAGCGTTGCTGATTTTATCCGCAAGTAAGAACCATTCTCAACAAACCTGCTTGATATAAGCGAATTATAATTTTCAAAAGGTGTAGTTGTATTGGTAAGATCTTGTCTTGGAATATCTGTTACATCGCCTGGTTTTTCCCATCGGTTTAAAACCGCAGCAGATTGATTTCTTGGCTCCCACATTCCTTCGGTATAAATGCGTGTTGCATTAAGAATATCATTGCCCTCAACGCCCTGTATAAAAACAGACAAAGACCATTGTTGATATTTAAAATCATTTGTAAACCCATAAGAAAATTTTGGATTTGCATTGCCTATTACCTGCTCGTCTGATGTTTGCAAGCCTGCATCTTTATCAGCCATTTTATAAATCATGTTGCCGGTTTTTTTATTTACACCTTCAGCAACATAACCATAAAAACTACCGAGCGGCAAACCAGCTTGTGCGATGGATGAATTGCCTCTTTCATCAATCCCGCCATCATAAATTGTTCCGCCGGCTATATCCAATATTTTATTTTTATTAAAGCTGATATTAAAGTCGGTACTCCATTCAAACCTCCCAACAAAATTTTTAGTAGTAACCTCAAATTCCAACCCGCTGTTTTGCAGGTCACCGATATTTTTTAATGCACTTGTATAACCAGAACTTGCCGGCACAGGCGCCTGTAATAAAAGACCCGTTGTTTTTTTATAATAATAATCTGTAGTAAATAGTATTCTTGAATTAAAAATAGCTGCATCAATACCAATATCTGTTTGCTCTGTAGTTTCCCATTTTAATGAAGGGTTCTCCAAACTAATTGGAGAATAACCTGCCACCACATTGCCTCCAATTACATAAGCGCCGGAGGGAGCTACTGTGCCAAGATAAGAGTAAGCACCTATTTGGCTATTACCAACAATACCCCAGCTTCCGCGAATTTTAAAATCATTGATGGCTGTAATATTCTCAAAGAATTTTTCTTTTGAAATTCTCCATCCTGCAGAAAAAGAAGGGAAATATCCCCAGCGGTTTTCAGGACCAAAAACTGATGCAGCATCTGATCTCATGTTTGCCGAGAACAGGTATTTATCGGCGTATTCATAGGTTAGCCTGCTTATGAATGATATGGTTGTTTGCGCATCTGTAGCACCGGTAGCAGCATCAATAACTGAACCGCCATTCACCGTTGTTACAACTGGATTGGCAAAATTATGTGTGATGATATCTGATGCTGAACTTGTGGTTTTTGAAGAAATAAAACCACCCAATACAGTGAGAACATTTTTATTAAATGATTTTGCATAGTTGATCGTGTTTTCTGATATCCAGTATTGATTATCACTTTGCGATAATTCAGCTTGCCCGTTAAAGCCTCTTCCTGATACTGTTTTATATGGATCAGCATAAAAATTATAGGTGTTATTATACTTCTCATACCCAAACATTGATCTCAATTTTAAGCCTTTTAAAACATTAGCTTCCACATATACATTGCCATTAAAACGATCATTTGAATATTTGTGATCATCGCCGTTAGCAAGCGCTACAGGATTATCCAAATCATTTCTAAAAGGATCAGTTGTATATTTTTCGCCTGAAGCATCCCATATTCCAATTACGGATGAACCTAAAATGGAATTCATAATGCTGCCATTTCTTGAATTTTCAGAAACATCTATATCAAACCAGCGATCATAAGAAATGCTTGTTCCTATTTTAAAAACCTTATTGATCCTATGATCAAGATTTAATTTAAAGTTGGCGCGGTTCAACGTATTTCCAATTACAACACCATCTTGTTTTACTAAAGCACCGGATAAATAGAAATTGGTTTTTTCATTACCGCCAGAAACAGAGAGCTGATAATTTTGTTCATTAGCTGTTCTGAATAATTCATCCTGCCAGTTGGTATTTGCTGTGTATTGTGACCAATCTAACGATTGACCCATTTCCGTCATCAGATCTTTATACTGAGTACTGTTTAATACATCCATTCTTTTCCACACGGTTGAGAAGCCATTATATGCTTCAAGATTTACCTGCGTTTTACCATTCTTTCCACGCTTCGTTGTAATTAGTACCACACCATTAGCACCGGAAGAACCATAGATTGCGGCTGATGATGCATCTTTTAAAATGGAAAAACTTTCAATATCAGAAGGATTAATCTGGTCAATACTTCCTGTTGGTACGCCATCAACAATATATAAAGGTTCACTACCCGAAGTAATAGTTGATGTGCCGCGTATGCGAATGGAAAAACCGGCCTGCGGTTGTCCTGAGGAACGAATTACCTGAACACCTGCGGCTTTTCCTTCAAGCGAATAACCAAATTCTGTATTCGGTCTGTCTTCCA
>JBDTLW010000423.1:0-3369 GCA_039934575.1 Parafilimonas sp.
GGTACAACAGGTACTACCACAGACGCTACCGGACATTATAAGTTAACGGTGCCTTCCGGAACAACAACTGTTGTTGTAACGTATGTTGGGTATTCTCCTCAAGAGATTGACGTAACCTCTTCCTTCGATGCTGCTGTAAATTTAAAACCAGACAACTCCACCTTATCAGAAGTTGTTGTTATTGGTTATGGTACGGCACGTAGAAGAGATGTTACAGGATCAATAACTTCCGTGCAGGCTAAGGATTTTAATAAAGGTGTTGTTACTTCTCCCGATCAATTATTGCAAAATAAAGTTCCGGGGTTAGAAATTACAAATAACAGCGGACAGCCTGGTGCTGCAACCACAGTTAAAATACGCGGTAATAATTCTATCAGGGGCGGCAATAATCCTATCTATGTAATAGACGGTGTTATTTTAGATGGAAGAACTGCAAGACCAAACATTAGCCTGTCAGCTTTTGGACCTTCCCCGGAATCAAATCCTTTAATTTATATTAATCCTAATGATATTGCTTCTATTGATGTGCTCAAAGATGCATCGGCAGCCGCAATATACGGATCACGCGGTGCCAATGGTGTAATTGTAATCACTACGAAGAAAGGCGCTGCAGGCGGCACCAAGGTAGAGGTAGGAACCAATTTATCGGTTAATGCAGGCTTCATGAAAAAATATGAAGTACTCGATGCTGGGCAGTTTAGGGACGGGCTTAAAAAATATAGTGTAGCAAATGCATCAGATCTTGATGGTGGAAAGAATGTTGATCCCCAGAAAGAAATTACTCAAAATAAATTATCGCAGAATTACTCATTGGCATTTAGTGGTGGTAACGAAAACGGAAGATTCCGCGGATCATTTTTTGGTGCAAAAACAGAGGGGTTTATTAAAAACACTTCATTAGACAGATTTCTTGGAAATTTTGGCGGACAATATAAATTTTTAGATAAAAAACTAAGCCTTGATTTCAATGTTATTGGAGGTCATACTTCAGAACAGATTGGTGCTGTGGTAAACCAGGTTGGTTCTACGGGAGATCTTATCAGTTCCACTTTACAATGGAATCCGACCATGAACTTTACCGACCCTTCAACGGGTTACTATGACTTTCCAACCAATGGTTCTGGAAACCCACTGGCATTAATTGCCGGCATCTCAGACGTAGCTAATGTAAATACTTACCTTGCTAATATTTCTGTAGGCTACAAAATACTTCCCAACCTTGAATATAAATTTATGTATGCAATTAACCACGGCAGCGGTTACAGAAATACAAATGAAGCTGGTTGGCTGGAAGGATACCCTGGCTTATCCGGCTCAGGTGCAGCAGCTATTTCAAATGCAGTACTTACTTCTCAAACATTCACACATACTTTAAATTATGAAGCAGATATTACAAGCAATCTTCATTTAAATGCAACTGCCGGATTTGAATACTGGAAATCTGATTATTCAAATAATAGTTTTTCAGCTTCAGGGTTTAATACCAATCTTACTCAATCTACTATTGTACCGATACCATACACGAGTATAATGGCAGATGCAAGCAAACAAAACCCGCCTTCAACGTACGTTGATCCAACTACAGAGTTACAATCATATTTTGGGAGGGTTATTTTAAATTACTCAGATAAATATTTTTTGACTGCTACTTTCAGAGGTGATGGCTCAAGCAAATTTGGTAAGAACAACAAATACGGATATTTCCCTTCTGTAGGTGGTAAGTGGATAATCAGCAATGAAGATTTTATGAAAGATGGTTCACTATTTTCTCTTTTGGCGGTTAGAGCTTCATGGGGACGTACTGGTAACCAGGAATTCCCGGCAGGTTCTGCGCAGGAACAATTTGCCTTCTTTTCTTATAATACAGCAGGACAAATTAATGTTGCAAACCCTGATTTGAAATGGGAATCAACAGATGCGTATGATTTTGGATTAGATTATAATCTTTTGAAAGGAAGGATATATGGAGCCTTTGATTATTACAATAAAAATACTACTGATATTTTATTTCAAAGCACAGCAATTCAACCGGCTCCTGCATCTACTTATTGGATTAACATTCCGGGAAATTTGCGTAACAGAGGTGTTGAATTTGCTATTGGTGCAACTATCATTCAGCAAAGGGATTTTAGCTGGGATGTTAGTTTTAATATTGCCAATAATAAAAATATATTGGAAAACTTTTATGCTCCCGGAACAAAAACTCCTTTACAAATACTTACCGGTACAATTGATGGACAAGGGGTATCAGGAACATTGTCCCAGATTATAACAAACAATCAGCCTGTTAATGAATTTTATTTAAAACCTTTCGGCGGGTTTGATGCAAACGGAAATCAGGTAGGGCTTAAAGGTAATGCTCTGACTACAGAAGATCCTATTTTTGCAGGAGATCCAAATCCGCATACCATTTATGGCGGAAGTACTACTTTAAAATATAAAAAATTAGCACTAAGTATTAATGCAGGTGGTTCCGGAGGTTATCTGATTTATAACAATACCAGAACGAGCGTTACCAATATTTCCGGTATTGTGCAAGGCAGAAATATTGACCAGGCAGCATATAATTCCGATGAAAGACCAACAAGCAGTGTTGGCGCTTCTACGCGGTTTTTAGAAAATGGAGATTATTTTAAATTAAGAAATGCAACAATCTCTTTTAATGCCGGCAATGTAGGTAAATATGTAAAAGACCTGAATGTATTTGTGAGCGGAACTAATTTGTTTATTATTACCAAGTTTAGCGGCTTTGACCCTGAAGTAAATATTGATAAACAAAGTGGTGGGTATCCATCAAGATCAATTGAATATATTCCTTATCCAACACCAAGAATTATTTCATTTGGCTTGAATTTCTCGTTATAAAAATTATAATAATCTCTAAAATCAAAAAATATGTTATCATATAAAAACTTAAAAATAGTTAGCGTTTTAATGGCTACAACTATTTTGGGTTGCACAAAATTAAATGAGGGGTTAAACAGCACGCTTACCAATCAACAAACATCAACTTCGTTAGGTCCTGCAGGAACACAATTGTTATTACAGGCCGCATACAGCGATGTGGGTGGACCTTTTACCGCGCAGGATCTTGTATTTTCCTTACAGGAAAATTCTACCGATGAATCTTTAGTGCCTACAAGAGGCGGTGACTGGGACGATAACGGCGTTTGGCGTGTAGTACATAGCCATAACTGGAATGCAGATCATGGGCAGATATTAAGTGTGTTTAACAGTTTGAACAAACTTAATTTCGATGCAACAAATGTTCTTGCTTTTAACCCCACTCCTGCACAGGCAGCACAGGCAAGATTCCTCCGCGCACTTGCTTTGTATCAGCTATTAGATTTATATGGTCAATATCCATTC
>JBDTLW010000424.1:0-3360 GCA_039934575.1 Parafilimonas sp.
GGCATTAAAAGAGCAAAGACTTAAACCATTTGTATTTATCAGCAATAAAAATTAAATACTGAATATAACTTATTGCAGATTTTCCAGAGCATGTTTTAGCTGTTGCAAAAAGGGCTGTATATCATCTATTTTGCAAGTTCCCACGCTTAACCTGTACCACGGAGATTGTTTACTTGCGCCAAATGCATAAAACGGTACAACAGCCAGGCTTGCTTTATTCAATAAATATTCTGTAACATCTTCCTGAGATGTTAATACAGCTTCTGTTGTTTTTTTGCCAACAAGATCAAATTTTACGGTAAGATATATTGCTGCCTGCGGCGTAATGGCATCTATGTTATGCCCCTCTTTTTTTAATGCAATCAATCCTTCATAAATTTTATTCAGCCTTAATTCAAGTGCAGGTTTAAACTCATCAAAATGCAGTTGCAATAATTTTTTTTCAGGTAAATATTTTGCAGTTGCTTTTTGCTCTGCCATTGGTGCCCATGCACCAATATGGCTTAAAAAAGCTTTCATTTTGGCAAGTACTGCCGATGGACCAAATGCCCAGCCAACACGCACGCCTGTTGCGGCAAATGCTTTTGAAATACCATCAATAAAAATTGTATAGCTGCGCATTTCAGGGTGAAGCGTAACAGGATTATAATGTTTGATAGAACCATACGTAAGCGTCCAATAAATTTGGTCAAACATTAAATACAGTTTTTTCTCATCACTTCCGCGCCTGCTATTTTCTTCAAGAATAAGTTTGCATATATCTGAAAGTGTTTCTTTATTTAATGTGGTGCCGGTAGGGTTTTGCGGCGTACACAAACATATAAGCGCCGCATTTTTAATGTTAGCTGCAATATCATTTGCAGTGGGCATAAAATTATTTTCAGGCTTTGTTTCTATCACACAATGCATGCCCTTGTGCAGATTTGTATAGTGATTATTATTCCATGAAGGCGCTGCATAAATTACTTTGTCTCCTTCATCAACCACAGCTTTAAACAAAGTATAAATCAACGGTCTGCCGCCGGAAGCAATCAATATTTCCGCTGGTGAATAGTCAAGTTGTTCCCATTCTTTTAAAAAAACAGACACGGCTTCGCGTAATTCTAATACACCTTCAGCAGCGGGATAATTTGTATTATGATTTTTATAGCTTTCGAGTATTAATTTCTCCAGGGCTTCAGGTATCGGAAAAACTGAAGGATCAAAATCTCCGATAGTAAAATTGAAAATATTTTCACCTTGTCGTTTGCGTTCACTTATTGCATTTCCAAGCCGTACAATTTCACTGCCGACCATCGTTTCTGCAAGCTTACTTAACTTATCCATTTTTTACGGTTTGCTGCAAAAATAAGGTTTGAAAATTTGAGCATTGCTAAGGCTAATTTCGTTGAAAAAAAAGATGATCTGTTGCAATGCTATAAACCTGTCAGGCTTCATTTTATATAACACTATTTATTTTTAGCGGCCTGCTTTTCTTTAAACTGTTGAATATAATTTTTTGTGAAGCTGCTTAAAACAAGCTTGCCGCTTATAGCTGCCCGTTTATGTAAAAGGGCATCCCAATGTTCAGTGCCTTGCCATAAAGCCTTTTTAAGTTCCGCCATTGCGTGCGGGCTACTGTGCTGTAATGAAGCAGCTAAAGACTGAATTGCTTCATCCATAGTTTCTTCACTATGATGCAACTCTACATATAATCCTTTACGATGCGCCCAATCGCTGCTATGCCATGACGCTGCATCAATACTTAGCTGACTGAAAAATGAAACACCTATTTTCCTTTCAATTGCGGGTCCTACAACAAAAGGTCCAATGCCCAAAGCAAGCTCGCTTAATTTCACATCTGCTCCTTCAAGCGCTATTGCATAATCACATGCTGCAGCAAGCCCAACACCACCGCCCACGCATTTGCCATGAATACGCCCGATAATAAGCTTCGGGCATTTGCGCATAGCGTTAATAACGTTTGCAAAACCGCTAAAAAAATGAAAGCCTTCATCTTCTGTTTTAATTGCCATTAATTCATCAAAAGATGCACCTGCGCAAAAAGCTTTATTGCCGCTGCTGCACAAAATAATAAGCTTGCAATCATCATTTTGCCCGGCAAAATGAATTTCCTGTACAAGCTCTTCTAAAATTTTTGACGGCAAAGAATTGCTTTGCGGATGAAAGAATTCAATTGTAAAAATGCCCTGGTGCATTTCTGTTTTTACGTAACCCTCATTTATATTATGTATCATTTTAAAATAATTTTTATGATTTATGTTTTGCCACCATCGTTAATATTGTTGCAATACCAACCTGCTCTTCGGTTTCATCAATCATTTCAACAAGCCATTTTACAATTCCTTTTTCAATATCATCTCCTCTTTTAAAATCTTCGGGTTTATCAACAATTCTTTTATCGTTTGGCAATTTTTCTTTGCAGGTAAATTTTATATAGATCTCTGCTCCGGGATAAACTGGTTTTGTAAACCGAAGCTCATCAATTCCATAATTTAATAACACAGGATTTTTTTCATAACCATCAACAAACAAACCTGCAGCAATGCTCATAATAAAATAACCATGTGCAACCTGTTGTTCAAACATCGTTCCATCAAAATCAGTTGCTTTTATGTGCGCATAAAAATGATCGCCGCTTAAATCTGCAAAGCGGTTAATGTCTTCACTTGTTATTATTCTTTTTTCAGTGATGAGCTGATCGCCAATATTTAATTCTTCAAAATATTTTTTAAACGGATGAATATTACTTTCAATTCCCTTTGAGTGTTGCTGATAAACGTTTGTAATATTTGTTATGGATGTTGGCGAACCCTGCACAGCAACACGCTGCATATAATGTTTTACGCCTCTAATGCCGCCCATTTCTTCACCGCCGCCAGCTCTTCCTGGTCCGCCATGTGTCAGCATGGGTAAGGGCGACCCATGACCTGTACTTTCTTTTGCGCAATCTTTATTCAACACCAAAATTCTTCCATGATGCGTGCCTGCACCAAGTACATATTGCTTTGCTGTTTTATCATTCACCGTTACAATTGATGAACATAAAGAGCCTTTCCCCATCTTACTTAAAGTAATGGCTTCATCAATATTTTTATAAGGCATGATGGTGCTTACAGGTCCGAAAGCTTCTACCTCATGCACAGCGTTTGATGCAAATGGTTTATCATTTAGCAATAATAATGGTGAAATAAATGCGCCCTTGTTTGCATCAGCATCCATTACCTCAACACTATCTAAAGAGCCATAAATTATTTGTGATGATGCGAGTAATTTTTGAACCTGTTGTTTTACTTCCTCGCGTTGTAATTTACCAACAAGTGAACCCATTCTTACTTTATCATTTAAAGGATTACCGAT
>JBDTLW010000425.1:0-3359 GCA_039934575.1 Parafilimonas sp.
ACAAACTGGCTGGATGAGCGAACATGGAAATAAACTTCAGTTTAATAAAGATGGCGTTGCTGTATGTGAGGCAACAGGTGAGGTTTATCGTTTAATAAATAATCATGTTTCAAGAGTTTGATGAATAGTCGTTTTGCAAAAACATTTTTCAAAGAGTAAGCAATCATTTTTGATTAACAAGAAAAATATTTTTTTTGTTCTTACGTCTCTGAACAAAAAAAATCATACTTTGAAACCCTAAAACAAAAAAGCTATGAAGACAATTCTAAGACCACGATTAATGATTATGTGCCTGATCATTTTACCTTTTATTTCTATGGCACAAAAAAAGTTTAAACAATCAGAAATTCAAACCAAAAAAACTTTAAATTTCAGAACGGCAAGTTTAAACAGTTCAGCATCAGTTTCAACAGAAATGTTGACTGAATCTGTAATGGAAAAAATTACGAAACGGCTTAGCTTACCTGCAGAAAAATTCAGATCCCCTTTACTTCCTGCATCTCTTTCCGGCAACAGCACATCAGCAAATATGGATGATGCTTCCCTTACCGAAAAAACAGAAGCAGCATCTACAAGCCCTGCACCAATCAAAGCTTTTAAGGGATCAAAAGAAAAGAAAAATCTTTATCCTGTTGATCCCAACGGCGCTGCAGGACCGGATTATGTAATGCAGGTAAATAATCAGGAATATGTTATTTCTGACAAATCAGGAGGACTTATTTTGTCTTTAACTGTTGATCAATTCTGGTCTGGATTTGACGGTGTTGCGAAAGCATTTGCATATCCGCATATAGAATATGATCCAATATTAAAGCATTTTTATATTGTTACTCTTGGAGAAGATATAGCTTCCGGTAATTATGCCGTTCTCTTCGGAGCTTCATCCACTTCAGACCCAACGGGAAACTGGACACTTTATGAACTTCCTTTAGGTCCGGACTTTATACAGGATGCTCCGCAGATGGGGTACAGTAAAAGATGGTTTACTATTTCAACTATGCAGTTTGATACTGCATCGCCTAACAACTTTAATTCATCAGGTGTTTATTTAATGAGCATAAGCAACCTGATAGCAGGCAATTTATCAAGTATTTATTCTTTGAATGATGTTAACTTTTTTTCAATGAGTCCTGTTGAAACACAAGATGCGGGTATTAATAATCATTATCTTATTTCAAATCTTGGCAGCAGTACCGATAGTGGTTTTTTATACGTTGTTCATATAGCAGGTCCGGCAGTGGCTCCTACATATAATTATGATGGGTACGTTACCGATGCTTTGCCATGGAGTACCAATCCCGTTCTTGGTTCACAAAACGGAACAACTAATCAAATTTATTTAGGCAATACAAAATTAACCGGCGCTGTTTACACAAATGGCCAGATATGGACAAGCCATACTGTATATCTGCCGGTAAATAATTCAAAAACAACTGCGGTACAATGGTGGCAAATTAATGGATCAACACTTGGCGTAACCCAGGTAGGGCGTGTTATGAACAAATCAGGTAATATATTGTATGCTTATCCAAGTTTGGCAGTAAATAAGCATAACGATGTGCTCCTGGGGTATAATCAATTTTCAGCAACTACTTACCCAAGTGCTGCATATTCATATCGCAATGGAAGTGATGCTGTAAATACCATGCGCAACACAAAGATTTATAAAAAAGGAAGAACTGCATATTTTGACGGTGGCGCTTCCGGTGTTACTTATTATTGGGGAAGCTACACTGCTACAAGTTTAGATCCTGCTGACAGCAGTTTCTGGACAATACAGGAATATGCAGAAGCACCTGCAAACAAATGGGGCACATGGTGGGCACATGTTGGGGATGTAAGCTTTGCAGGTGTGGCAAGCACTCCTGTACCAGCTCCAACTGCTAACAAATTATCTTCCATATTAATTTCTCCTAATCCTGCAAACAGTGTTGCTTCAATTAATTGGAGTGAAGAAAAATCAACAGCAGTTAAAATTCAGATAACCAATAACCAGGGCAGTATTTTATTAACAAAAGAGTTCAGTGCGCAGAAAGGAACAAATAAGATATCGCTTAATATAGCCAATCTTATTTCGGGTGTGTATTCAGTAGCCATTTTTAATGGTACGGATATTAAAAAAGCTCAGTTTGTTGTGGAATAAAATTCAGAGTTAAAATAATATGATTGCGCCGGCTTCTGCAACCGGCGCAATTTTTTTTAACCCATTGCAGAATTTATCACATCAGATATATCTTTGATCAGCATGAATAAAATAAAATTTGCAGTGGTTGGTTGCGGTCATATCGGCAAGCGTCATGCAGAAATTATCACACAAAATAATAATGCTGAATTAAGTGCATTGATTGATATTAAAAGACCCGAAGAATTGAATATTGCACAGTTCAATGTTCCTTTCTTCCCCTCATTAATTGAATTTTTAGAATCCGATATTGAAACAGATATTGTAAATATTGCAACGCCTAATGGCTTGCATGCTCAACAAGCTATTGATTGTTTACATGCAGCCAAACATGTGGTTATTGAAAAGCCAATGGCATTAAAAACAACAGATGCAAAAAATATTATTGAAGCATCATTGAATAATAACAAACAGGTTTTTGTTGTAATGCAAAACCGTTATTCGCCGCCTGTTGTTTGGCTGAAAGAAATTGTAAGCAAAAATGTTTTGGGTAAAATTTATTCTGTACAACTTAATTGTTTCTGGAATCGTGATGAACGCTATTATTCAGGTGACTGGCATGGTACAAAGACTTTGGATGGTGGCGTTTTGTTCACGCAATTTTCTCACTTCATTGATATCTTTTACTGGTTATTTGGCGATATAAAAAATATTACTGCACGGTTACAATCATTCAATCATACACGGCTCACAGAATTTGAAGACAGCGGTATTGCAAGCTTTGAATTTGGCGATAACAGTATTGGTGCTTTACATTTTTCAACCGCGGTGTGGGACAAAAATTTTGAAAGCAGCATTACCATCATTGCAGAAAAAGGCAGTATAAAAATTGGAGGACAGTATATGGATAAGGTTGAATACTGCCATATAAAAAATTATTCAATGCCGCAACTGCAAGCTTCAAATCCCGGAAATAATTATGGAAATTATACAGGCAGCGCAGCTAATCATAGTTATGTAATACAAAATGTGATTGATGTTTTAAAACATACAGCAACCGCAAACGCCACCGCAAACGAAGGTTTAAAAGTGGTTGATATAATTGAACGGATTTATATGGCAGGAAATTAATAATAGCAATACATTTTTAACTCTATAATTTTTATTTATACCCACTAACATAAACCAGCTTGCAGGGATTATTTCCAGGCTCTCCATCAACAACAAGTAAAGCTCC
>JBDTLW010000426.1:0-3351 GCA_039934575.1 Parafilimonas sp.
CCGCTCCAACCGATAAACCATGCGCCTGTGAGATATACTGAAATTATTTTGATTTTCTATCGTAATGCGGTAAGCAAACATATATTCATTATTAGCAGGATTGCTGTAATCTTCCTGATAAAAGCTTTCAATACTTATTTCAACACCTTCTGAAATCTTTGAGATCATCATGTTTGTTTACAGCAATAAAGATAGGGATTTGAAAATAAAATTTATTCATTTGAGTTGGTTAAGGAATAAATCAGCATCTCTTTTAGTTCTATGTTTTTTTCTTCTAATTTTTCTGCTTCTCTATCTCTTTTAAAATTATTTTTTTCAAGCAACTTCGCTGAAGCTTTATTATCCTCATGCATAAATGCACCTAACTTTTTTAAGCTAAGATCATCAAAAGCATAAGAAATTATTCTCTTTACTGCTTCCTGCATTATGCCTTTGCACTGGTACGCGGGCAATAACTCGTAACCGATTTCAGCGCTGTTCTTATCGGCAGAAAATTGCCATAATGTAATTGTACCAACAGGTTTATTTTCATTCTTTAAAACAATCAGCCAATACAAAGATTTATTTTTACTGATGTTGTCATTTATAAGTTTTATAAAATTCAGAGCTTCTTGCGCTGAAGCGGCTAAAGGCCTCCCTATAAATTTATTTACATCTTCATTTGAACGTAACTCATAAATAAATTTTACGTCTTCGTCAGTAAGTCGCCTGAGCATTAAACGTGATGTTATTAATTCCCGGAATGGTGTTAAAGAAAATGCAGACATATTTTATAAAATTATTTCCTGTCATGCCCTTGCCGTTCCAGCATCCAGCCTGGATATTCCGGAGACAGTTTACTTGCATCATTTAATTTCTGTAATTCATCTTCACTTAAAATAACATCAATAGCTTTTAAATTATCTTCAAGCTGATCATTATTTTTTGCACCGATAATTACGCTTGTTACTGCAGGCTGATGCAGCAACCAGCTCAATGCGATCTGTGCAACAGAAACATTTTTTGATTGCGCAATTGGTTCCATCACATCTATAATATCAAATGCTTTTTCTTTATTCACCGGCGGAAAATCAAAGCTTACCCTGCGTGCATCTTCAGGGTTTTTATTGCGTGAATATTTGCCGCTTAACAAGCCGCCGGCCAGCGGGCTCCAAACCATCAGGCCAACTTTCTGATCATTCAATAAAGGAATTAATTCACGTTCTACATCTCTGCCCGCAATAGTATAGTACGCCTGCAATGAAACAAATTTTGCAAGATCATGATGTGCAGAAAACGCCAGCGCTTTCATCAATTGCCATGCAGTAATATTGCTGCAACCAATATAACGAACCTTACCGCTTTTCACCAGATCATCCAATGTTCTTACCGTATCTTCAATAGGCGTTAATGCATCATAACCATGTATCTGGTACAGATCAATGTAATCAATATTCAAACGCTTTAAGCTTTCATCAACCTGCTGCATAATATGCTTGCGCGATAAACCAATTTGGTTTGGACCCTCTCCCATTTTTCCGCGCACTTTTGTAGCAATAACAAGGTCATCTCTTTTCAATCCTAAATTTCTGATTGATTTTCCGGTAAGTTCCTCAGCCATTCCTTCAGAATAAACATTTGCTGTATCAATAAAATTTATGCCGGCCTCTGTTGAACGTTTAAGAATATCATCAACTGCCTGTTGCCGTAATTCTCCGATTGCCGCCCAATAACCTTTTCCGCCAAACGTCATGGTACCCAAACATAATTCTGAAACTTTAAGTCCGGTGTTGCCTAAAAAATTGTATTTCATGTGTTATTTTAATTAAGGTTTTTTAAGAAACGTCCTTACCGCAATAATTGTTCAATTTTTTTTCAGATGGAATTATCAATATAAAAAAAATTACAAACAATTAAATGCTGCGCCCAAACTTTCTATTACATCCGTTGCAAGCATGCTTTCCTGAGATTGTGTTTGCAAAGTAATATCTGCAGCAAGACCATGCAGGTAAACACCAAATAAAGCTGCATGTAAAGGCTCATATTTTTGTGCAAGCAAGGCAGTAAGTATGCCTGTTAAAATATCACCGCTGCCACCTTTTGCAAGCCCTGCATTTCCGGTTGTATTAAACCATCCTTCACCGTTCTTTGCAATCAAAGTATATCTGCCTTTTAAAATAATAATGCAGTTATATTTTTTTGATTGCTGCAAAGCAGATTCTATTCTTTCAAAATCATTTTCTGCTTTACCAAACAGGCGCTCAAATTCTTTTGGATGCGGAGTTAATATAGTGTCAGCAGGTATTTGCTGCAACAAATCTTTATTCTTTGATATAATATTCAATGCATCTGCATCAATAACCATGGGTTGCTTAAATTGCTGCAATGTTTTTTCAACTAAATGCTGTGCATCTTTTTCAGCACCTAATCCCGGACCAATACCAACAACATTAATTTTTTCAAAATTCAAATCATCTTCACGCAGGTTGCACATGGCTTCCGGCAATTGTGCATGCACGGCATTTAAAAATCTTTCGGGAACATTTACGGTTGTTAAACCAGCTCCTGTTCGTAAACACGCGTGCGTGGCCATAAGCGCCGCACCCATTTTTCCTGTATTGCCCGCAATGATCAAAGCATGACCATAATTGCCTTTATGTGTAAATGCTTTGCGAGGCTTATAAATATGTTGAATAGCAGATATGCTGATAAGTTGATGCGTTGTATTAATCGTATCCAAGAATGAAGAAAGCAAACCGATATCAAGTATTTCCAAACTACCGGTGTATGCGGCATTCTCTGCAACAAGAAAGCATAATTTAGAGCATTGAAATGTGAGTGTAACATTTGCTTGTATCACTGCATTTCCTGCACTGCTTTTATCAATATACATTCCGCTTGGCACATCTATAGAAAATATAAATGCTTTTGATTGATTAATATGATTTACCAGCGCTGCACTTATATCTTTTAAAGGTCTGTTTAAACCTGAACCATATAGTGCATCAATAACAATATCGCCTTCATTTATTTCAGGAAAGAATTCTTCTGATTGAATGAAATGAATATTTACACCAAGCTCATGCAGCCTATGAAGATTTGTTTGAAAATCTTCTGTGCCCAAGGCGCCAAATTCAATGATATAAACACTTGCATTATAGTTCTGACTTAGCAGTTGTCTTGCAATGGCAAGCCCGTCGCCTCCATTATTGCCTTTGCCGCAGAATATTTTAAATGCATGATAAAATAATTCTTTGTGCGAAATATGATCAGTGCAGGCATAAGCAGCACGTTCCATCAAATCAATAGAAGAGATTGGCTCATGCTCTATTGTATATGCATCCCAGTTGTGTATTTGCTGTGCTGAAAGAA
>JBDTLW010000427.1:0-3351 GCA_039934575.1 Parafilimonas sp.
ATTTGCGGATAATTTCTCGTTGCGCAGCGGGCACTTTTTCTACTGGCAACTCCACACCCAGATCACCGCGTGCAACCATTACTGCATCCGATTCAAG
Source organism: Parafilimonas sp. (assembly GCA_039934575.1). GTDB lineage: Bacteria > Bacteroidota > Bacteroidia > Chitinophagales > Chitinophagaceae > Parafilimonas. Next base: position 98 of record JBDTLW010000427.1, read on the forward strand.
AATAATATTACGAAGGTCTTTTAATGCAGAAGGCATTTCAATTTTAGCAATTACTTTGCTCGGAGAATTTCTTGCTTCAATTCTTTTTTTCAGATCAATAATATCTTCTGCTTTGCGAACAAATGAAAGTGCGATCCAGTCAAAATTATGGTCTAATATAAAATCAAGATCAGCAAGATCTTTTTCAGTGAGTGCAGGAAGTGATATATCAGTATCAGGAAGATTCACACCTTTTTTTGGTAATAAGATTCCGCCATAAGTAACCACCACTTTTACATCATCATCAGGTGTAATTTCTATTACAACAACTTCAAGTTTGCCATCGTCAATTAAAATCTTATCACCAACTTTTACATCCGAGTGCAGGTTTGGATAAGACACATAAATTTTTTCTTTTGTGCCAAGCACTTTCTCTTTAGATGTAAAGCATAAGATATCGCCGGTATTTATTTCAAGCAACCCATTCTGTATTTCACCAACCCTTAATTTGGGACCCTGCAGATCTGCAAGCGATGATACATTAAACGGCTCTTCATCATTCATTCTTTCAATATAACCGAGTATTCTTGCTTTGTCTTCAGAATTGCCATGAGAGAAATTTAAGCGGAAAACATTTACACCAGCCTTTGCAAGTTCAAGCATCTTTTCATACGTATCGCATGCAGGACCAACAGTGGCAACAATTTTTGTGCGATGAAATGTATGTTCTATACCTGCCTGTTTGTCCATTTCTTTGTGCAGATATTTTGTTATACCGTCTGACATGAGAGCGTTTAAATTTAATGTTTAATGTTCAGGTTTCAGCTTGCCAATATCTTTACAATATTCAGCCAGTCTTCTCCTATTTTTTGTTTTTCGCGAATGGCAATTTCAAGTGGTGTATAGTGCATATTATTATGCAAAATACCAACCATTACATTGTGCCTGTCTTCAACCAGGCATTCAACAGCATGATAACCCATACGGCTTGCTATAAATCTGTCAATACATGATGGAGGTCCGCCTCTTTGAATATGACCAAGTATCGTAACCCTTATTTCAAGACCTTGTAATCTTGTTTGTATAAGCCTTGCTACTTCATTTGCACCTTTTATTTCCGGGTTTGCAGGATCGGGTTGGTAACCTTCTGCCACTATAACAAGATTAACAAGTTTCTTTCTTTTTTCCTGCTCAGAAAGAGACGCAACCATTTCATCTAATGAGGTTTTTACTTCAGGCATTAAAATATATTCTGCGCCGGTTGCAATACCGCTATGTAAGGCAATATATCCTGCCTGCCTGCCCATTACTTCAACTATAAAAAGACGGTCATGAGAATCTGCAGTATCACGTATCTTATCTATGGCTTCTATTGCTGTATTTACTGCAGTATCAAAGCCAATGGTAAAATCAGTTCCGTATAAATCTTTATCAATTGTGCCGGGAATGCCAATACAGGGAATGCCAAATTCTTTACTTAGTTTATAAGCACCGGTAAAGCTACCATCGCCGCCGATTACTACCAGCCCGTTGATGCCTCTTTTCTGTAAATTATCATAAGCTTTTTTTCTTCCTTCTTCACTATAAAAATCTTTGCTGCGGGCGGTTTTTAAAATGGTTCCGCCGCGCTGTATGATGTTTGCAACAGACCGTGAATTCATTTGATAAATATCATCTTCTATCATTCCGTTATATCCGCGCATAATACCAAAAACATCAAACCCGCGATAAAGCCCTGTTCTTACTACAGCCCGTATTGCGGCATTCATTCCGGGTGAGTCTCCTCCTGAAGTTAAGACCGCTATTTTTGTAACTTTTGCTGACATGTATTGCAATCAGTTAATATTAGTTAATAATAATGAAGTGGTTAAATTTTTCTTGCTCAGGGTTCAAAAATAAGCGTTTTTAGCGGATGTTGATTTTACCTGATGTGTAATGTTTTTTACAGGCATTTATAGAAATTTTCGGGTTGTATATAAGCAACCACACAAATAAACGCTGCCGTATCCTGATGTAAAATTTGAAGAAACACGAATTAACTTTATTTACAAATGACTGATTTTTATTTTTTACAATTAGTTATTTAGATAATTAACAACACATATCTCGCCTTAAAATAAACGATATTTGCAACCATATTTATAAACTCTACAAATTGCCTCCATGAAGGATTTCTCATATATCACCAGCTCTCATCCGGCTTACATTGAAAATTTATACCAGGATTTTGTAAAAGACCCCAACAGTGTGGATCCGGAACTGAAAAAATTTTTTGAAGGATTTGATTTTGCTGTTTCAAACGGAAACGTGAATGGCAAACACAACGGCGTTGAAACACCTGCTGCGGTTGCAGAAAAAAAACCTGTATCTGCTGAACAGGAACGCGATTGGATGAAGGAAATAAGGGTTTACCGCCTTATACTTGGCTATAGAAATAAAGGACATCTTATTGCAGATACAAACCCTATCCGTAAAAGAAAAGACAGGGGTGCAAATCTTGATCTTTCTTTTTTTGGTTTAGGCGATGATGATCTTGACAAAACTTTTTCTGCAGGCAATATTCTTGGTTTAGGTGAAACAACGTTGCGTAATATTTTAAATCATCTCAAAGCATGTTACGCTTCGCACGTTGGTATTGAATTCAAATATATAAGTGATCAAAAACAAATTGACTGGCTTACAAACGAAGTAGAAAAAAAATTCACTGATCCGGTTTCTATAGAAACAAGAGAAAGAATACTGGAGAAATTAAACCAGGGTGTTTTGTTTGAAAAATTTCTGCATACAAAATATGTTGGTCAAAAAAGATTTTCATTGGAAGGCGGTGAAACAACCATTCCTGCTTTGGATGCCATTATTCATACTGCTGCAGAATTTGGAGTTGAAGAAGTTATTTTCGGTATGGCCCATCGCGGAAGATTGAATGTGCTGGCAAACATCATGGGCAAAACTTATGAGCAGATTTTCAGTGAGTTTGAAGGCACTGCAAAACTTGACCAAACTATGGGCACAGGTGATGTAAAATATCATTTGGGTTATGGCAGTGATATCAAAACAAAAAATGGCAAAGAGATCCATCTTAAATTAATGCCAAACCCTTCACATCTTGAAGCGGTTGATCCTGTTGTTGTAGGTTTTGCCAGAGCAAAAGCAGATATACTTTATAACAGTGATTATGATAAAATTCTTCCGGTATTAATTCATGGCGATGCTTCATTAGCCGGACAGGGAATAGTGTATGAAGTAATACAGATGAGCGATCTTGAAGGTTATTA
>JBDTLW010000428.1:0-3349 GCA_039934575.1 Parafilimonas sp.
CAATTGTATTTCCCCATATCAAATCAAGATCGCAACTCTCCGGCTTAATATTTAAGAATTCCATTGTAAATGTTTCAACATCTAAGTCGGTGGAATTGTCTGCTGATACTTTAACCCTTATTACATCATCACTTTCTTTATAGCCAGTTGTGCCACTGTTATTTACTCCTTTGTTTAAAATAATTTCCCATTCTGTTTGCCCGGGAATTGTATAAAGAGCATAAGAGCCCGTATCAATATCTTTTCCGGCAAAATTTACTTTATCGGTAAATGTTATACGTGTTGCCGCATTAGCGCCGGTACGCCAAAGTTTTCCAAGTGGTGCAAGATCGCTGTTATCCATAAATACGGTTCTTCCTTTAATAGAAGGTCGTGAATAAACAAGCGCGATCTGTCCAATTCCAAAATTTTGGGTAATACTTGCTGTTGGGCTTAATTGAGGGAATTGAACCTGTGCAAATAAGAAATTGCATGATAATAAGGTGACTACTGAGAATAATAATTTTTTCATAATGGTGCTTTTGCGGTGAATATAAATAATTTTTCCTTGCCGTTTTAGTTGCCTCCATTCAGTGTTATACATTATATCGTACGGCTGCGAACAAAAACTGTTCGGTTTCGTACAGTTTTAAATATCACTGATAGCTAAATCCTTTATCTACAAAGCCTTTCAGCATTGGCATAACCGTTGAAACCGTTTAAGCCGGAAACAGAACTGTGCGTGTTAATGCAGATAAAGGGTAATAGTTAATGATTTAAAAACAAAACTCTGAACTTAAAGTTCGGCATATAAATCTTCTTCTATGTTTAAAAATTATCTAAAAATCGCCTGGAGAAACCTTATTAAAAACAAAGCTTTCTCTATCATTAATATTACTGGTCTGGCAATTGGTCTTTCCTGCTTTTTGCTGATTGCATTGTATGTAATGGATGAATTAAGTTATGACCGTTTTTATCCGGATGCAGACCGTATCTATCGCATCAATTCAGATATACGTTTTGGCGGGGGCGATCTGCATCTGCCTGTTACAAGTGATATGATGGGGCAACTATTAAAGAAAGATTATCCGCAGATAGAACAATATACCCGCATATATACTTCTGATGGTGATAAGCTCATTAAAAAAAATAACAGCTATATAGATGAAGCAAATGTTGCAAGTGTTGATTCCACTTTTTTTGATGTGTTTAAATTACCGGCAATTGAAGGAAATACACAAACCGCGTTAGTTGAACCAAACACAGTTGTAATTACAGAATCAACGGCAAAAAAATATTTTGGAACTATACATGCGCTGGGCAAAACGATAGAAATAAAATCTGACAAAAATCCTTTTTATAAAGTAACGGCTGTTATAAAAGACATTCCTGAAAATTCACATTTTCATTTTGATTTTTTATTCTCCATGAAGAATGTAAATTACCAATGGGGGCAACTCACCAGCCATAATTTTAATACTTATTTAAGATTAAAAAAAGGAACAGATTATAAAACCTTTGAAAAAAATTTCGACCAGTATATTGATAAATATGTTTTACCTGAAGTGAAGCAATTTATACAGATGAACAGTATGGAAGAATTTAAAAAATCTGGAAATAGTTTAGTGTATTCACTTATTCCGTTAACAGATATTCATTTGTATTCAGACCGCTCTTTTGAATTAAGCCCAAGCGGTAATATTCAATATGTTTATATTTTTTCTGCGGTTGCATTATTTATTTTATTGATTGCTTGCATCAACTTTATGAATCTTACCACAGCACGTTCTGCTAACCGTGCAAGAGAAGTAGGCATAAGAAAAGTATTGGGCACAGAACGAAAAGAACTGATATGGCAATTTCTTTTTGAATCTGCATCAATGGTTGTATTGTCTTTATTAATTGCCATCTTAATTGTTTATCTCGTATTACCATTGTTTAATGATGTGGCGAATAAACAAATGACGTTGGACAGTTTATTCACGCCATATATTCTGCCATTGCTTATCGCACTTCCTTTTGTTGTTGGGTTGATAGCAGGCAGCTACCCTGCATTTTTTCTTTCTGCATTTAAACCTATTGAAGTACTAAAAGGCAAATTAAAATTAGGAAGTAAAAGTGGCGGATTAAGAAGCACGTTGGTTGTAATACAATTTGCAACATCTATCATTTTAATTGTTGGAACCATTGTAGTGTATGAGCAGCTTAATTATATTCAAACAAAAAATCTTGGCTATAATAAAAACCAGGTGTTGGTTATTAATGGTACGTATGCTTTGAATGATAATATAGACGCATTTAAAAACGAAGTGTTGCAAATGCCCGGTGTTATTAGTGGTACGGAAAGTAGTTATCTGCCTGTAACCAGTTCATCACGCAGCGATAATACTTATTCAAAAGATGCAGTTATGAATGAGAAGAATGGTATTGATATGCAGACCTGGAGAATAGATTATGATTATATAAAAACATTGGGCATGCAGATAATAAAAGGAAGGGATTTTTCAAAAGATTTTGGCTCAGATTCCAGCGCTGTAATTATTAATGAAACCACTGCAAAATTTTTGGGATACGATAATCCGGTAAGGCAAAAAATTTATACCACTGACAGAGATAATAAACCCATATCATATAACATAATTGGCGTTGTAAAGAATTTCAACTTTGAATCGTTGAGACAAAACATTGGCCCTTTATGTTTCAGGTTAGATAAAAACACAGGACTTACATCTTTTAAAGTAAATACAGGCAACATTAATTCGCTGGTTGCCCAAATTCAAAACAAATGGAAAACGATGGCGCCTGGCTTGCCTTTCAGTTATCGTTTTTTAGATGATTCATTTAATGAAATGTACCGCACTGAACAACGCGTTGGAAAAATTGCATTAACGTTTTCAATACTCGCCATCTTTATTGCATGTCTTGGCTTGTTTGGTTTGGCAACATTTATTGCAGAGCAGCGCACAAAAGAAATTGGTATAAGAAAAGTGTTGGGTGCAAGTGTGCAGGGCATAGTGCAAATGCTATCAAAAGATTTTATAAAGCTGGTTGCCATAGCTTTTGTTTTAGCAGCGCCATTTGCATGGTGGGCAATGCATGCATGGCTGCAGAATTTTGCTTATCGCATAAATATTGAATGGTGGGTATTTACTGTAGCAGGATTTGGCGCTTTGTTTATAGCATTGATAACAGTAAGCTTCCAGGCAATACGTGCTGCAATTAGGAACCCGGTAAAAAGTTTAAGAACGGAATGATAAGTGAATCGTCAATTGTAAATGGACCTTATAATCTAATACTTACAACATAAAACTTATAGCATGTTTAAAAATTATTTCAAAACTGCATGGAGAAATTTGATAAAAAATAAATC
>JBDTLW010000429.1:0-3347 GCA_039934575.1 Parafilimonas sp.
TTTATTACAGTTTTGATAATTCTTATCCTGATAAATTTTATCCAAAATATACAGCACCATTACTTGTACCAAATTATGCTACGCAGATAAAAGTAATTACTTATCGTGATGGTAAACCAATTGGAAGAATGATATCAATGCCGTTGGATGAATTGAAAAGAAGAGTGAAAGCCGAACATGATTAAGATGGCTGATACATTCAACTTATTATACTTGAACCAACTTTGTTCATGTTGCATTTTCTCTATGGCAATCCTAATGTTTCTATGTCCTATGTGGTTCAAAAAAAGGTTATAGACATATCCTTAACTCTTACAACTTTTTTTCAAAAAATAGTATAAATAAACTTTATGGAATGATGTAAAAATTTCATCTCATTAATAAAAATTATGGCTGAAATTTTACCAAACCAACATCGCCAAAAAGCTGGTGTTCCCAAAACAAAAAAAACATCATTACGTGTTGACCTTACACCCATGGTTGATCTTGGATTTTTGCTGATAGCATTCTTCATTTTTACAACTTCTATTTCGCAACCAACCGTTATGAAACTGGCAATGCCTGATGACAGGGATATTATAGATTCTTCCTTAGCTCCTGCTAACAAAACGCTGAATTTAATTTTGGGTGCAGATAATAAAACATATTCATATAGCGGCTTGCAGCTAAACAATATTAAAAACATCGGTACCAGCGCAACAGCAATACGCAATGCAATTCTTCAAAAGAAAAATGAAATAAAAAATATGTATGGAAGTGATTCGGGTATGATAGTATTGATTAAACCAGCACCTGTTTCCACGTATGCCAATGTGATTAATGCTTTAGATGAAATGCTGATCTGCAACGTAAAAACATATATGCTTGAAGATGCCAGTGCAGATGAAATTATTTCCATTAAATAAACTTGTATTTCTATACATAAAAAAAGCAACGTTCATTACAAACGTTGCTTTCATTTTTAAAAATATTATCGCTTAATGGTTTTGATCTGTCTGTTGCTGTTGCTGCTGTTGTTGTTGCATCATTTGCTCCTGCAATTGTTGCTGCATTTGATTGGCAGAAACAGGCGGTGCATCTTTTACATCTGTAACTTCAATATCAAAAATAAGGTTTGAAAAAGCCGGAATATCTGCACCCTGCGCCTGCGGTCCGTAACCCAGTATTGCAGGAATAAGAAATTTACCTTTTCCGCCTTTACCAAAATATGGCAGACATTCACTAAAACCCTGTATAGAACCTTGTGCGCCTACATGAATATCAATGGGGTCAGTGTGATGTTTTGTAGTGTCCATATTGGTATCAAACACCATTCCTGTAGTTTGTAAATAACCGCGATACATTATAGTTGCTATTTTACCTGAATCTGCTTTATTAGTTTGATCGCCGGGATTATCAATAACAACATAAGCGCCGTTTTTAGTTTTTATTCCTTTCAGATTATTTGATGCCATGTATTGTTCAAGAGATTTTACTTCTGTTCCTTTTTCCCTTTCCATTGAACTGTCGTAATCAGCCAGCATTGTTTTTTCATCTTTAAATATCTGCAGCAATTTTATTCTTGCAGTAAGCAACTGACCTTTTACAAGCACAGAAGAATAATCCTGTATCATGCCTTTACTTTTTAAAGAATCAATACTGATGCTTACTATCGCGCTGTCTCCAACACTTAACAGCGGCATCACTTCCATAAATGTATAGTTTACACGCTTGCCTGTATCTAAATTGCTGTAAGCAGGAAATGCTGAATATGTACTTTGCAAAACAGAGTCTCTGTCTGAAAGTCTGTATTCAAGATTAAATTTTATAAACTCACCTCCTTTGGGTTTTTCGCCACCTTTACCTTTAATTATTTTATAGGTAAGACCAGAGGGAGTCTTTTCATAATTCATGTTACACGCAAAAAAACTTATTGCTAATAACACCGCGATTGTTCTTTTCATCTGTGAAGTATTTGTTTTTTTAATTGTCAGATGGTCCCTGCATGAGAGATCATTTTTTATTTTGTTTTAATACACATTGCACGATCAGGCAATGAAAAATTTATATTAACTCTTTTTCGTATTGTTTAATAACTTCTTTAAATCTTTTTACGTTGTCCTCAAGGCTTTCTGAGCTTCTGCCGCCGGCAGCATTTTTATGTCCGCCACCTTCAAAATGATTGCGGGCAAGTTCATTTACATCAAAATCTTCTTTACTTCTGAAACTCCATTTACGTTCTTCTACCCTGTCAATTAATAAAGCGCCGAGTTTAATACCTTCAATAGTTAACAGATAATTTACAAGCCCTTCTGTATCGCCGGTTCTAATATCGTATTTAAGAATATCATGTTTTGGTATTGCCATTAGTGCGGTATTGTATTCATATATCACATCAAGACGATTGAGTAAGGCATTGCCTATAAACCGCAACCTGTTCTCTAAAAAATTATCAAAAATATTTTCATGAATGATGCTGTGCTCTAAACCAAGTTCTTTTAAATGTGCAACAGCTTTATGTGTGCTGGCTGATGTGATAGAAAAACGAAACGAACCCGTATCCGTCATTATACCTGTATAAATACATGCAGCCATATTCAAATCAAGCTTACCGGCAAATGGCGAACGCACAATAAAATCATAGATCATTTCGCAGGTAGAACTTTTTGTAATATCACTTTCACCATAATCAAAATGTTCTTCTGCCGGTTCCTCATGATGATCAATAAGTACTTTCACACATTTTGCACCAAGCAGCAAGGTTTCCATTTTTTTTACGCGGTGCATGCTGTTGAAATCAAGACAAAAAAGCATATCAGCTTTATTTAAAAGCGCAATGCACTCTTGTGTGTTCAATTCATAATCGAGCACCTCCTTACAGCCGGGCATCCAGTTTAAAAACTTAGCCCAGTTTGTAGGAGAAATTACAATTACATTATGATTAAGGCTTTTTAAAAAATGATATAAACCAAGTGCAGAACCCATAGCATCGCCATCGGGTTTCTGATGCATTGTGATCACAATGTTTCTTTCCTTCTCTAATAATGTATATAAATGTTCAACAGCCTGCATAGAAAGGCGGCAAAATTGCGGCTTTAAAAGCATACATTCAAATGAATTTTTATTTTAGAAACATCTATAACAATTTAGTAGTATTTAAAACTCAGCTATCACTTAGTTTTGCCGCCAATTTTAAAACTATGAACAATATAACTTTTACTATGATAAAACCTGATGCAACAGGTAAATCATATACCGGCGCTATTTTAGACCGTATTACAAAAGCAGGCTTTGCTATAAAAGCTATGAAGTGGACCAAACTTACACAAGAGCAGGCAGGTGCATTTTATGAAGTGCATAAAGAGAGA
>JBDTLW010000430.1:0-3341 GCA_039934575.1 Parafilimonas sp.
TTCTAATCTCAAGGTTTCGAACACGTGTGGTCTGGAGACTTCGCAGAGCAAATGCATAATGCTGCGAAGTCAGAAGAACATATCTGTTTGAAACATTTCAATCCTGAAGGGATTGTATGTTTATAGCAGAAATCAATTTATTATTGATGCGAAGCCTTCGGGGTCGAAGGTTGCGTTTTCGGATTGTTTCTATAAATATTTAAACCTTTCAGGTTCATCAAATAAATATATTTTGACAAAAAGATTTTTTATTTCAATGAAAGACTTGTTACACAAATAATCTCCAAATTCTTAAAAACATAATTGTAAAAGCAAGCGCACTTAATCGAAGTGATTTCCTATTATTTTTTTTACATTAGTAATAGCTTCTTTGCGATGTTGAAAATAAATAAGCGCAATAACTATTATTGGTAACGAAGCAAAAGCAAGCCTGAATAAAATATTATTTAAGCTTATATCATCAAGTTGAAATTGAGTAAGACCAAAAAAGAACGATAAAAAAATTATCAGAGCAACCAAAATTCCAGCGCTATTTAATTTTGTTTTTAAAATAATATTTGTCTTATTATTCTTTGAATATACATATCCGGATATAACAGAATAGAATATGCCAGTTTTTGCAGAATATCTCCAAATATAAAATCTTTCGGTATCACATTTACCGCTGAAGTTCACTTGATCAAATTGAAAATATGTTTTCAAATGATTTAATAAACTGTCTTTGCGTTTATAATGAATTTTGTGATCAATGAGTTTTGTTATGTGGTCAAATTTGTCCATCGGAAATCTGTGAAATATTAATATAACTCATAAATTATTTCTTCAGCAACACTTTCTTTTTCAGCCATGCTCTTACCGGTTCATCATACAATTTTAAGGCTGTGTATGCCAGTAAAATAAAAAATACAAATAGCCCGCACGCAACAGGAATTATTTGTGCAGGAGCAGGTTTTTTTACATATATCCACATGGTATAAATATAAATAAAGGGATAGTGTAAAATATAAATAGGATAGGAGATGTCACCTGAAAATTTACACAACTTCGCCCATCTTCCTTTTATATTTCCACCTGCGCCGGCTGCTACAATTATTGGAAAAGCAATGATAATACAAGCTGCTTCATATAAACCATTAGATGTAAATGTTGAAAAGGTTGGCATAAAAAAAAGAACGATCAATAAAACAGAACACACCACATAAGCCATCGGAACACGAATTAATTTTCCTGTGCGGTATAACAATAATCCTGCGAAGAAAGGAAACATCATCCGCACAAAAGCTATCCAAAAAGTAGTGTAGCCCCAACCGGTTGCAAGATCGCCATGCCAGCAGGCAGTTATTATTAATGCTATGCCGCTAATAATAACAATGATCCATAAAACAGTTTTGTTCATTTTACGCCCAAACAATGCATAAATAATGTTGGCAATATATTCCTGTAATAGAGACCAACATGGTCCATCAAGAGGATGTGTTTCGCCCCAGCCGCGTACATCCGGTGAAGGCAGCAGCGTAAAACTTATCAGCGTTACAGCTATTAGTTTTAAAAGGCTAACATGATCTGCACCGTTTGTAAAAGGATCGAACCAAAACGCAATGGCACCGATAAGCGTTCCTAAAATAACCAGCGGATGCAAACGAATCAATCTTATTTTAAAAAACTCTTTAATGCTCATTTTACTCCAGCGATCATCATACGCATAGCCAACTACAAAGCCTGATAACAAATAAAAAAAGTCAACAGCAAGATAGCCGTGATGCATAGGATGGTTTGCCATTACAGGGAAGTAAGCTTCTAATAAATGAAAGATGACCACTAAAATTGCAGCCGTTCCGCGCAGCCCGTCAAGTATTGGATAATGCGGTTTTGATGTTAGTTGTTTTGGTTGCAAGCAAAAGTTTTTAATGATGGAGGCAACTTACAAACTTTAATTTGCAAATATTATAGTTCATTTATGTAAATAAAGATTTTATAAAAGCAAAACATTTTTATACTCCTTTTAGGGTTGGGGCTTTTCCATCGCTTTCATATACGTTGCCAGATCTTTATCACCTCTTCCGCTTAAACAAATTATCGTAACATCGTTTGGTCTAAATTTCATTTGATCCAAAGCAGCTAAAGCATGTGCAGATTCAAGCGCAGGAATTATACCTTCCATTTTTGTTAGGTTAAATGCAGCCTGCAATGCTTCCTCATCTGTTGCACTTAAAAATTTTGCACGACCGCTTTCATACAAATGCGCATGCATTGGCCCAATACCCGGATAATCCAAACCCGCTGAAATACTGTGCGGTTCTATGATCTGGCCATCTTCTGTTTGCATGACCAAACTTTTACTGCCATGCAAAACACCAGCTTTTCCAAGTTGCGTTGTAGCTGCACTCATGCCGCTGTTGATGCCGCAGCCTGCTGCTTCCACAGCAATCAACTGCACAAAATTATCATCTAAAAAATGATAAAAAGCACCTGCTGCATTGCTGCCGCCGCCAACACAAGCCATTACATAATTTGGTAATTCAGTTTCTTCTTTTTCTAAAAGTTGTTTTTTCATTTCTTCACTGATCACGCTTTGAAAACGCGCCACCATATCAGGATATGGATGCGGGCCAACAACAGAGCCAATTACATAATGTGTATCATTTGGATTATTGATCCAATCTCTTATCGCTTCATTGGTTGCATCTTTTAATGTCTGGCTGCCACTTGTTGCGGGAATAACTGTTGCACCAAGCATTTGCATACGCGCCACATTTGGCTGCTGACGTTCCATATCTTTTACGCCCATATATACAATGCATTCAAGACCTTTTAATGCGCAAACAGTTGCTGTTGCCACACCATGCTGACCAGCGCCTGTTTCTGCAATAATTCTTTTTTTACCTAAACGCATTGCCAATAATACCTGCCCGATTGCATTATTAATTTTATGTGCACCTGTATGATTTAAATCTTCACGTTTTAAATAAATTTTTGTATTGAATTGTTTGCTTAAACGCTCTGCTAAAAACAAAGGCGTTGGTCTGCCCGCATAATCATGTAATAGATATTGAAACTCTTTTTGAAAGCTTTCTTCATACATGATCTGCAAATATTTTTCACGCAATTCTTCTACATTGCGGTGCAGCATTTCAGGAATATAAGCGCCGCCAAAATTTCCGTAGTAGCCAAAAATGTTTGGCGATTTATAAGTGCCTTTATTATTTGGCGTTGTTATGTTTATCATTTGTCTGAACCTTGATTTATATGATGTATAGATTTAAGGATGATTGCTCTGAAAATGATTGCTCTGCGAAGTCTCCGGACCACAAGTGTTCGAAACCTGAAATTATGCAGAACTG
>JBDTLW010000431.1:0-3340 GCA_039934575.1 Parafilimonas sp.
CTATACCTGCATTTAAATTTTCTTTTGGTACGATATTGCAAGTGCCTGCAGGCATAAACTCCACCCACACCTGTTCTTCTTCAATTACATTTTCTCGAAGAACTTTAATCAGTTGCTTCATGCTTATTCCTGTAGATGGATCAGCAGAAAGCTTTTCATAAAAACTAAAACTTTTTCTGCACCAGTTAATGCCTCTTTTATCGTTGCGTATATGATAAGGAAACCAAAATGCAGCTGCTCTGTTTGAAGTTATATCAGGCGAAAATGCTTTTGAAATAATGGTAATGTCATACCCTTTTTCGCTTAATAAATATGCGCAGGATAAGCCGCTGATGCCTGCGCCTGTTATCGCAATTTTTTTATTCATAGTTATATTAATGCATTGTCAAGATCAGTAAGAATGTCTTCAATATTTTCAAGACCAACACTCATTCTTATTAAGCCATCGGTAATACCAAACTGCAAGCGTTCTTCTTTTGAAACACCATAATGACTCATAGATGCGGGATGCGAAACAAGTGTATCTGCCGTGCCCAAAGAAACTGCTCTTGTGCACATTTGAAGGTTATCAATAAAATTCTTACCGGCATCTAATCCGCCATTCAATTCAAAGCTTAACATAGCGCCAGGATGGAGCATTTGTTTTTTTGCAATTGCATAATCCGGATGCGATTGAAGACCATTATAATTTACATGAGAAATGCTAATATGCTTTTGCAAAAAATCTGCTACTGCCATTGCATTGCTGCAATGTCTTTGCATTCTTAGTTCAAGCGTTTTAAGTCCATTGATTAAAAGAAATGCATCAAAGGCATTTGTATTTCCGCCTAATAAACGATGCCATTTAGTGGCTTTTGTTTTCATGAAGTCAACATCTCTTCCAACCAAAACACCACCTATTGAAGTGCCATGGCCATTTAAAAATTTTGTTGTGGAATGCACTACAAAATCAACCCCATATTTGAATGGCTGCTGCAGATACGGTGTGGCAAAAGTGTTATCAACTGAAACCAATAAACCGTATTGTTTAGCAAGTTTTGTGATGGCTTCAATATCTACGCATTGTATAGTTGGATTAGCAGGTGTTTCTATATGTATTAAACGAATATTTTTATTTTGTTTAATAGCAGCTTCAGCAATATTCAGATCTCTTAAATCAGCAATCACTGTTTTAATTCCGTTTTGTGCAAGTATTTTATGCAGGTATTCATGTGTGCCGCCATATAAAGAAAAATGCGACAGCACAGCATCACCTGATTGTAAATTGCTTTGAAATAAGTTGCTGATAGCTGCCATGCCACTCGCATGTAAAATTGCTTTTACTTTCAGGTCATTGCCATCATTATCTTTCAGCTTAAAACTTTCAAGCGCGGCAATTATTTCTTCTGCGGGCTTAAATGTAGGGTTATCCCATCTTGAATAAATATAGCCATCTTCTGCACCTGAAAAACGCCGCATGCCTTCATCTGCATTATCAAACGTAAAGGTTGATGTTGCATATATTGGTGTAAGATGCGATGAACTGGAAAATTTATGTTGCCCTGTATGCAGCGTAAGGGAACTAATGCCTGAATAAATAAATTTCTGCTTTTTCATAATTGATGCGCAATTTATGAAATGCAATTCAGGAATTGGAGATTGGGTATTTGGAATTAAGAATTGAGGATTAGGAATTTGGAAAAATAAAAAGCCCGCAAGTAAAATATCCTTTCTTACTTACGGACTTTGATGTCGTATTGACTAATTAAATTATTCATGCACTGTCATAACAGGCACAGAACTGGCATGAGCAAGTTTCCTTACATGGCCAGAACCAAATAGTTTATGTACCAGAGAATGTTCTTTCCGAATAGTGATAATGAGATCAATGTTTTTGTCTTTTGCAAACTCCCCTATTGCATCATCAATATCATACAGGCGAAGAAAGTAAAATTCAGGATTAAATTCTGCAAACATTTCTCTAAGCTTTTGCTGCTCTTCTGCATGGCTTTCAGACAACTGTATATAATGCTCACTATTTACATTTACAATATGAAGGTTGGCATTAAAATCAGATAATATTTTTTTAATGGGTGCAGATGGGGTGGTGCTTGCCGTGTTTTTAAGATCTGTTGCAAGCAGCACATTTTTTATTTCGCTGTATATAGCATTTGATGGAATGATCATTACAGGGCAATTTTTATTTTCTGCAATCTTTAATGCATCATTTGTTGCAAAAACCTGTGCTATGGCGGAGCGATTTGAAATGCCCATTATTATCAAATCTGCACAGCGATGACGCGCTAATTTTTCAATCTCTGTGGTAAAGTCGCCCATTTCGGCCAATAAACTAATGTTTGCTGTTTTATTTTGCAGCAATTCTTTTTTCACCCTTTCAAGGTTCTCTATCGCATTGTCATGAGCTTCCGGCTTATCATATACGTTGTAGAGAATTATCTCTGTTTCAGGTGCGGCTGAAAATAATTTAATGCCATAATTAGCGGCATTTTCAGAAGTTTCAGAAAAATCTACGGGAATAATAACGATGTTCATATTGTTTGATTTTCAGGCAGTAAAATAAAATGATTTTTGGTAAGGTTCAAAATGTAAATTTGAAATATAAAACATTTATACGGAATTATATAAATGTTATGATACCTGAAATCATTTTTTTCTGTTTAAAAGACCTGAAAGAAACTGCCTTCAACAAATATAGCCAGTGGTGTAAGGGTTAGCTTAATCTTAAAATATAATTATTGATTTTTCTTGTTTTGCCTCATTTCCATTTCCATTCCCTGCAATTTTGCCAACTGATCCTTATCTAAAAATTTCTGTAAACGCGTTTTCATTTCCTGCTTAATTGGTTTTGCCTTTTCTTTCTTTTGATCTTGTGAAAGGGATTGATCACTCATTATAGTTCTCATTTGCGTCATTGATGTTTGCCTTATTGAAAGAACTGAATCTGCGGTGGCATCAGATATCTTTAATGAATCCATTAACGTTTGTTTTGCCATGCCCATTCCTTTTTTACTGGTTTGTGCAGATGCAGAAACACTAAAGAAAGCAGATGCGATAAAAATAATAGCAAAAATCTTTTTCATTGTATTGTTTTAGCAGCTGTTGACTTTAAAAGAAGATCGTAGTTTAATATTAACTATAAATAACCCAGAATTTTCAACATGCTTTGGGCGGTTTGTTGTTTAGCATTAAGCCAGTCAACTAATTTACCATTTTTATCATAATCAACAATTACGTGTTTGGGCGAAGGAATAAGGCAATGCTTAATACCGCCATATCCGCTTATCTGGTCCTGGTAGGCGCCTGTATGAAAAAAGCCAACATATAAAGGTTCTTTATTGGA
>JBDTLW010000432.1:0-3338 GCA_039934575.1 Parafilimonas sp.
AAATCATGGTTATCATTTGGAGGTAGTTTGATGCGTCCTTCTTTCCAATCTGATTTTGCCTGTTCAATTCTTTCTTTTCGGGAAGAAACAAAGTTCCACCAGATATAACGATCGCCCAGTGGAGCTCCGCCAAGATACATCAATGTTGTTTTTTCTTTTGCGATGATGATGGGTTCATCTGATTTTGTAAAGACAAGCATTTGCCCTTCATGATAAAAATCGCCGGATATTTCTATACTTCCTTTTACAATATAAATGGCACGTTCTTCATGTTGTGTTGGTAGTGCATGCCTGGTGCCTGCGTCTAATACAACATGCAAATAAAATAATGGTGAATTTGTTTTTACATCATTGTTTAAACCATAAGCATTGCCAGCAATAAGGCGCATCCATATTCCTTTGTCGGTAAATATGGGAAGTTTGTCTGGTGAATAATTGTTGAAGGAAGGAAGTGCTTCTTCATCTTTTTCTGGTAATGCAACCCATGTTTGTATCATCTCTAACGTGCCCCCACTCAATGCAGCAGGATCTTCAAATCTTTCTGAATGTGCAATGCCGCGGCCGGCAGTCATCCAGTTTACTTCTCCGGGACGAATAATTTGTTCTACACCAAGGCTGTCACGGTGTGTAACCTGCCCGCCAAATAAATAACTAACGGTTGAAAGCCCGATATGCGGATGTGGCAATACATCCATTGCTTTTAAAGAAGCAGGCGGATCTTTTACCGGGCCCGCATGATCCATAAATATAAACGGGCCAACCATGCGCCTGTAGCGGAATGGAAGAATGCGGCGAACATCAAGGGTTCCCGCGGATGCTTTGCGTGCTTCGATAACGAGGAATGGCATATAAAACTATTTACCATTTTTAATGAGAATAATATCACACTAATTGATAGAGATAATAAGTAAATGAAATAATTATTCCTTTATAAATTCCCTACTAACAATTTTATTGTTTGAAATAAACCGGATAACATAAACTCCTTTTTGTAAACCTGCAACACTTACATTCCCGGTTTTAATTTTCCCGGATAAAACTATTTGTCCTGTTGTATTGATAATATCATATTGAATATAATTTTCAACTCCTGGTATATAAAATGTATTTCCGGTTACAGGATTCGGAAATATACTGATGACTTTTTCAACAGCTGTATTTGCATCTGTCATTTTAGGTGAACCTGCTGATCTTGCGAAAGCAGCTGCAATATTCACCGTATAATCTTCTACCTCACCATTTGCAAATATTTCACAGGAGGTTGGAATGCTATTATATTTTAATGAAACACGCATACGCGTCGCACCGGTTATTGCTGTCGCCGGGATAGTAAAGGTTCCTTTCACGGGGGAAGTTCTGGAAGCTGTTTTTGTAAATACTGTTTCACCTGCATCAGTAAATAAGCCATTATGGTTGTAATCAATAAACACTGCATAGCCTTCTTTAAATTTCGTACCGCCCGGCCATGAAGGCGTAATAGTAATTGTATAAGCAGTATTACGAACCAGGCTCGTTGAAATAGCTGTATAGTTACTGTAGCCTGTTGTTGCAGAAGATATATTGTTTATTGTATTTAAAACAACTTTGCGGATATTTTCCCGGGTGGCAGTATTACCCCTGGAATTACAATAAGTTAATGCTGCTGCTAATGTATTAACAATAATAGTATTGCTGGCTGCACTTATATTGCCTGCAGCATCTTTCGCTTTTATCAAAAAGGGATAAGCTGTAGAAGGCAAGAGGCCACTAACGGTATAGGATAGCCCACTTACTGTTGCAATCACTGAGCTTCCTTTATAAACATCGTAAGCAGTAACTGCAATATTATCTGTTGAAGCTGCCCATGTTAAAGTAGTGCCCGTTGATGTTGTTCCTGAGGCTGTTAAATTAGCCGGTGCTGTTGGGGCCTGTGTATCGGCTGTAGTGGTCCAGCAAAAATTAATAGTTGTTGCAGTTGCAGCTGCACCGGCATGAGTCGTTAAAGCATTTGCATCTTCTAAAGTCCTTAATACATTGTAGTGATTAATTGTTTGCGCATAAATACCTGTAGCCACACGAGCTCCATAAAATACGGTTGCAATTTTATTCGAGGCAGAGTTATCGTCTTCGTCATATGTAATAATAAGCAGTGAATTATTATTTATGCACCATTGCTTATACGCATCTAAATTTTGCTGAATCCAGGTATCGTATTGTTTTACTGAATTATTAAGTGGCGGACAAATATCATGTCCATCATGACAAAGATCGGGTATAACGAAACTTACATTAGGCAGGTTATTATAGTTTGAAGGGAATGCAGTAAAAGGCTGATTGGTAGAAGTTGGAATTTGATTCGTACCCGTACCCATCCAGTTTGCAGCCGGGTTATGCTTTCTGGCATAACTGCCACTGCTTGCTCCATCATATCCTGCTGATGGCAATCCATCAGAATAGGTTGTGTATGTCTTTGATGCATTAATTAATTCAGCACCTAAGTTTGCAGAAGTAAATTTTATAGTGATCAGGTTATCATTGGTTGAACCCTGGTTATTTCCTGAATACAGATCAATGTAGTTGGGTTGGCTTGGATGCGTTATTGCAAATGAATTGGTGAACTTTGCGCCTTGTATGGCAAGCGCATTGATGTAAGGTGCATTTGAGTTTCCAAATACAGAACCGGCTGCGGTATTTTCTCCAATCACCACTACAATATGAGAGAATATGGGTACAGTTTGCGAATTAACCGGGATCGATAACATCATCAGTTTGCTGATGCACGAAATAATTAATGGGGTGTTTTTTTTCATGAGTTTTTCATTTTTTTATTGGATAATATTTTTTAAGATTATTATGTTAACATTTTTAAAACCATTACGAATGAAGATTTAGATTTAACAAGTGTGCGGTCAGGCATAAGAAAATTTATAGGGGGTTTAAATATCGTTTAATTCTATTGAACCTGAGGCATTAAACCAGGATTTATTTTTCCGGTTTTCAGCAATTAATCAAAATAAATGAAAAGTCAGTTTTTATATCTGATAATTAAATTAATTGGTGTTTCATTCTTTGCATTAGGGTCACGCAAGTTGAGATTAAGGTTTAATGAATTTTGTGCCATCGTAGTTAAGTTTGATAGCCCAAATGTAAATCAATTAATGATTACAAAAAAGATTCGTAGTTGGTTAGGTAGTTGTTTTTTGTTTGTTTTGAATTTTTTTCATTTTTCTATTTTTGTCTGAAAGCCTTTACTGTACAGTATTTGAAACAAATC
The DNA here is from genome assembly GCA_039934575.1 of Parafilimonas sp. Classification (GTDB taxonomy): domain Bacteria; phylum Bacteroidota; class Bacteroidia; order Chitinophagales; family Chitinophagaceae; genus Parafilimonas. Next base: position 3,254 of record JBDTLW010000432.1, read on the forward strand.
GAAACAAAATAAAGCAAAATGAAGCAAACTTTTTGTGGCCTCGCCAGGGACAACCATAAAAGTTTTTACTGCTTATAATCAACTA
>JBDTLW010000433.1:0-3319 GCA_039934575.1 Parafilimonas sp.
TATTATAAACCCTATTCTTTACACGCGATGGTTTTAAGTTGAAATTTCTTAAGAAAGCATCTTTCAACACAATTGAATCTCCTGCAAAGCGATAAGTGTTGCCTGCAATAATATCAACAACGCTTTGTTTCGGCACATTATATACTATAATTTTTTGCTGAACACGGTGATAAAAAATATCTGCATCACGTGAAATAAAAAACAGAATTATACATGATAATGATGAAATAAATGTTTTTGTATTCTTATTAAAAATCCATAAAGAAATAAAGCAAATGATTGCAAACATGATTACTAACTGTATAATTGAAATATGCAAACCATCCCAAACCGAAAAAGAAAGTTTATCTATTTGCTCAACAAAATCATTCATCCATCTAATGCATGTTTCTGTAAATATTCCCATTAGCGAAGCTGCAGCATGCCAGAATGAAAATGCAAATAGTATAAGCTCTGCAATTAGCACAACACCTGATAAAGGCACAACGAACAGGTTAGTAAATAAGAATAAAAGCGGCAATTGATGAAAATGATATATAACAAGAGGCAATGTAAAAATTTGTGCTGATAAGCTTATGGAGCAAAGCTGCCATATCCATCTTAAAGATCTGTTTTTAAAATAAAGCAAGCCATTAATTGATTTGAAGAAAACAACGATGCTGAATACTGCGGCATACGAAAGCTGAAAACCAACATCCCATAAATAGAACGGGTTTGATATTAATAATACAAATGCTGAAGCCGCCAGCGTATTGTAAATGTTTCCATTCTTGCCTAAAAATTTTCCGGCAAGAATAAATGTGAACATTCCAGCAGCTCTTAATACAGATGGTGCCGCACCTGCAACAAGTGTAAACAACCATATAACGCATAGGATGATAACAGGTGCTATCCATTTTTTTATTTTGGATGATTTGAATAAAGAAAAAAACATGATGAGGGCACCATATATTACACCAATATGTAAACCGCTGATGGCAATGATATGCACCACGCCTGTGTTGCTGTATGCCTGCACTAAATCTTTATCTAAATCATTTCTGTAACCTATTAATAGAGCTTCTGCAATGCCCAATTCTTTTGGTGAATGAATATTTTGTTTAAGGGTATTCAAAGCCCAATCTCTTGCAGCAAATAAAAATTTCTGAAAAGTATTTGTGTTTTTTGATGATAGAATATTGTAGTCTTTTGTTGTAAGAAAAACCTGGCTGGTGATACTTTGAAAAAGACAATAGCGATTATAATCAAGTGCAGCAGGATTTCCATTATTTTGAATTTGCTGCAGTGGCTTATTAAACACAATTTGAGAACCGTATTGCAATGATGGCTTAACAGAATCTTTTTTAAAATACAGTAAGATATTTCCTTCGGTGAAAACCCAGCTTTTATTTTTATATACTGCAATTACTTCAGCAATCGCTTTGTAAGAATTTGGTTTTTCTACCAGCGGCTCCATTATTGTTATAATAATTGCATCAGCCGGATCATAGGTTCTTCCATACCATTTTACATTGTTATGGATATTCTGTTGCCATGTTGCCAACATTCCAACACAAGCAAATAATAACAGGATGAATATGCCCCTCAGCCAGCCCAGTATAAATTTTTTTGATGAGGATAAAGTATAAAATGCAATTATTAGAACAAAAACAATAACGGTGAATAAGATAATTTCTTTAATACTTATTCCAAAATACCACTGCATAATGATACCTGCTGTTAGGGCAAAAACAAGCCGCAGGAAAGGAAAGTTTTTAGCAGGAATTTTGGTTTGCGAAGGCATTAATAAAGTTATAAATAATCTAATAATCTTTTTTAAAAGATATAATTTATAATATGGTTTATCTGCTTTTTGCTTTTTAATTGTAAAAACTACAAAAATTCCTTACCTTTGCATTCCCCTATTTACTAATACAAAAATTTCATTTACAGAATGTTCTCTAACAGTTTGTTTGAAAAGTTGGATTTAAGTGAAGACAAAAACTTGCTAATTCAGGGCTTGCCTTCATCGATTGAAAAGCAGTTTGCAAAATTATCTTACGCTAAAAACGTAACTCCTCTTTTAAGAACGAGGAAGATAGACTTTGCATTGGTCTTCGCAGTGAATTGTAATCAATTAGGTAATATTTTACGAGATGTTTTTCCTGCCTTGCACTGTAAAAGCAAGTTGTGGATAGCCTATCCTAAAATCACCAGTAAAATTGCCAGTGATCTAAACAGACATGCAAGCTGGGAAGTTTTGTGTGATAGCGATTATGAAGCAATTAATCAGGTACCGCTTGATCATGTTTGGACAGCAATGCTTTTTAAAAAATCGACACCTGAAGACGCACCTAAAATATTAAAAGCTAAATCTAAATCTGTTCTTTCCGAGGCAGATTAATTCAATTTTTTATATTAATTTCTTTAATCATGTCAGTTTAATGGCATGATTATTTCATTTTAGTACAGAATAAAATTTATTATCATGGCATCAGTTGATATAATGGAGGAAGCGCGAAAACATATTGGCTCAAAGCCTCTTCCAAAAATTGACCCAAATACACAAGAACCTGAATCTGAAAAAGTGCCAGAACCTGATTTAGGAAATGCCATTATACCTGCTGTGCTTGTGGGTTTCTATAAACATACACGAAACGAAGAAGAAGCTTCTAAGCTGATTAATGAAAACGATTCCGCCAATATTTTAAAAATAATATTTGGTGATAAAAAGAACAGTATTATACATTCAGTTGCAGATTATGCCAATATATCTACGAATAATGCAGAAAATAAAATGATAAACACTGTTTCTGCAATAAAAGAGATTTTGGCAAAAGAAATTAAAAACGAAGACGGTAAAGGCGTAAGTAATTTTTTTACCAACCAACGCTCAAATATTCTTAAGCATTTGCCTGTAGAATTGAATATGGGTGAATTATTGGAAGATTCCGCTATAGATGATCGAACCAATAAAATGGAAGGTCCTATGAGTGGTTTAATGCACGGTATTGAAAAAATATTTTCATCAACAAAATAAATTACATGAAAGGAATAGGAATTGCGCTAATAATCATTGGTATAGTAATGATGGTTTTCAGAAGTATAAATTTTACACAGGAAAAAAAAGTTGCTGATATTGGGCCTTTACAAATTAATAAGCAAGAAGAAAAAACTGTTAATTGGCCTCTTTATGCCGGAATTATTGTAACCGTTGGAGGAGTTATAGTTTTGGTTACAGCAAATAAGAGTAAAGCGTGAATTAAAGTTTATTTTAGGCAAACTAAAAGTGGTCTCACCAGGAATCGAACCTGGATCTAGAGTTTAGGAAACTCCTATT
>JBDTLW010000434.1:0-3316 GCA_039934575.1 Parafilimonas sp.
CTGTTTCTTCTTCAATTTTATCTGTTCGTATATCGCCTTTTTTAAAATTTCCTGAAGCACGCTTAGCAATATATTCATCGCGTTCCTGTAAAGAAATTATATAAGCGCTTATACGTTCATTAATAAAAGTTGGCGACCAACCTTCACGCTTCATGGTGCTGAACAATGATTGAAGATTATTGATCTCAAAATAAACATCACCACGATACCTTTTTAGCGGATGATTTTTTGGAAATGAATCTATCAGTTGTTTGAATAAATCAATGCGTTGAAGATCTGAAATAGCATCCAAGGCTGTCTTTTCAAACAAGCTTAAGTTATCCTGAATCACATCATTACAAAAAGCGTGAAATGTATAAATGTTTACTTTGTATGCATCAGCGCCAATGAATTCTAAAATACGTTTGCGCATAGCAACAACACCAGCATCTGTGTAAGTGAGGCAAAGAATATTTTGCGGCTGCGTGTCTGTATCCAATAAAATTTTTCCAATACGTGCAGAAAGTATTTGCGTCTTTCCTGTGCCCGGACCTGCAATTACCATTACAGGTCCTTCAATTGTATCAACAGCTTTTTTCTGTTGCTCATTTAAACGATTATATTCTGTGTTGAATTTTTCTAACTGATAACTCTTTGCGGGCATGATGTAAAAATATTTGATAAATATTATAAATATCGAAAAACTTTGTATAATTTTATACCTTTAAAGTAAAGATATTATACTATGGCAAAAAAAATAAAAAGTTCTGGCAAGCCGTCAACTAAAAAACTGGCAACCTCTAAAGAACAAACAAAGCCTACAAATATTTCAAATAATGTGGTTAATGAAGATGCCGCAGTGTATGGAGCTTTAATGCGTAAAACAGCAAATAAAATTTCAGGCAGGTATCAAAATAACTATAACATAAACACTAATGCCATACTTATTGATGCAGCGCATAAACCCGAGAACCAAATGACAGCGCTTGAAAAAATGGATGTGGTGCGTCTTGGCATTACTAAAAAAGATTTGGAAAGTTTAAAAGCAAAAGCAAGATTAGGCTATGATAAATTAGCTAAAGCTTTGTCCGTTACAAGAGCAACGCTTATTAATAAAAAAAGGCAGCAAAAATTTAGTGCTTCATTAAGTGAGCGCATCATCAGCATGGCTGATATTTATTCTTATGGTTACGAAGTTTTTGAAGATGAAGATCGCTTTAACCGATGGATGTTCACGCCTAACCAGGCATTAGGCGGTGAGGTACCTTACGAACTAATGGATAACCAGTTTGGCAGGGAAGAAGTTAGAAATATTATAGGAAGAATTGATTACGGTGTTTATTCTTAAATCCATTGCATGATCGTTTACAGGATTGGAAGAACAAAACGAGCATACGATATTAACGGAGAAGGCTCGCGCTTAAATGGCGGGAGATGGAATCATAAACTTACAGCTTGCATTTATACTTCAGAAAGCCGCGCCCTGGCATTATTGGAATATTCTGTAAATGTGAACATAGACGAAATTCCCAGCGCTTTGAGCTTCACAATTTTTGAAATACCGGGTACAGAAATTTACGAATTGAAAACAGAAGAATTGCCTGGTAACTGGAGAGATGTGCCTGCACCATCTTCAACAAAAGATTTTGGAACTGCACTTTTAAAAGCAACAAAAAAAACTGTGCTCAAAATACCTTCTATTATAATTCCGGATGAGTTTAATTATATACTGAATCCAATGCATGCAGACAGCAGAAAATTTAAAATATTGGAGATAAAAGATTTTATTTACGATATGCGGATTAAGCGTAGCTGAATATTTTTGTCAAGACAGAAATGATATTCATTACATTTCTGTCTCTCGCCTTGATTTAGTTTTTGTGGCGATGATTTTTCAGCATATAAGCATTGATGGTGTAAAAGGGCAATCAATCTCTTGCATACATTCTCTACGAAAAGTAAAATTTTAATAGTATGTCTTTCATAAACTCATTCTCCATTAATACAAACAAGCAACAACCTTTTCCCTTCAATATTTCTGCGGTAAGGTTTGCAAAAGATATTGAGCTGGATAAGTTGAGCATCTTTATTGGAGATAATGGTTCAGGTAAATCAACATTGCTTGAAACTATTGCGTATGAAATAAACCTGCCGTTAATAGGTGGTTATATTAAAGAAGTTAAAGACTTTGAAGCCGCAAGAATTTTGAAACCCTATTTACAGATTGACTGGAATCGTGATACACAAGTTGGCTTCTTCTTCAGGGCTGAAGACTTCAGCGCTTTTCTTGATAAAGTAGAAAAAGAACGTGCTAAATTAAAAATGCAAATGCATGATCTGTATGGCAATGTAAATGATGCTGTGATTGAAGAGATGATTGAAAATGCGAACCATCCTTTAATGGAAATGCGAAAAAAATACGGGAAAGATATGCTTGGTTTTTCGCATGGTGAAGCATACCTGGAAATTCTTCAAACAAGAGTTGGCAATAAAGGAATTTATTTGCTTGATGAACCTGAAGCAGCACTCTCACCATTGAAACAATTATCACTGATTGTTTTTATAATTGAAGTTTTAAAACATAATAATGCTCAGTTTATTATTGCCACACACTCACCCATATTAATGGCAATACCTGATGCAGTTTTGTATGAAATAAAAGAAGATGGAATGGCGAAGGTTGAATTTAAAGACACAGAACATTATCGCATTACTAAAACATTTCTTGATAATCCGCAGGCTTATTTAAGGCATCTGCAATAAGTATATAAGTTTACACAAATCTAATTATTTTTATGAAGCCACGTACAGCAAATGAAAACCTTAATTTAGCCATCTAAAAAATTCTTTGTGGTAAAAGGCTCAGGGATTAGTGCTTTATTCATTTTACTTCGTTCACTGATAACTATTACGGCTTTTTGTTTATCTGTTTCTGCAAAAGCTCAGTTGTGTAATGGAAGCCTTGGAGATCCTGTGGTAGATATTAATTTTGGTGCAAGCGGTAGTGGGAATACGGGTTACACACCAACCAACGCTTATACATATACATCTTCCACCTGCCCTAATGATGGTTATTATACTATTACTAAAAACACTTCAGGCTGTTTTGGTAATGCATGGCATACAATTAATTCAGATCATACAGGCAATGGTGCTTTTATGCTTGTGAATGCTTCTTATGAACCAGGTGATTTTTTTGTTACTACGGTAACAAATCTTTGTCCTAATACCAATTACCAGTTTTCAGCATGGCTTATGAATGTGTTGAACCGCACCGGCATCAGACCCAATATTACTTTTAGTGTTGAAGCTGCTGACGGCACAGTGTTGGGTACAT
>JBDTLW010000435.1:0-3302 GCA_039934575.1 Parafilimonas sp.
AAAAAAAGTGTTTAGTTTATCTGTATCATTATTAACTCTTGAAATAAGATCACCGGCTTTATTCGCATTAAAAAAAGCAACCGGTAAAAACTGTAATTTTTTAAATATCGTATTGCGCAACGTGAACAACATACGCTGACTAATGCTTCCCATTAGTTTGGTTTGAAAATAACTTGTAAACAAACCAACCAAATACATTGAAAGAAGAATTCCTGAAAATACAAGCACGCCATGATATTGTTTATGCTGCACATAATGATCAATTGTATAACCAATAATAAGCGGACCGAATAAATTTAAACTTGAATTAAGCAGAATGATAAGTACAGCAACAATAAGATTTTTCTTTTCATGCGTAATCAATTGCAGCAAACTTTTAAGCGCCGAATATGTTGACACTTTTTTCTTCTTATCCTCTGCCGCATTAAGATTGTAATTCATAACTGCTCGTACTTTTTTGCGAATTAAGTAACTGCACATACTCAGGACTGGTATGTATTAATTCATCATGTTTTCCTGCGGCAATAATTTCGCCCTGCATCAATAAAATTATCTGGTCATAATTTTCAACCGTAGTTATTTTTTGCGTAACAGATAATAATGTCAAGCCTGGATAATTTTTTTGAACGTTATCCAATATTTTCTTTTCTGTATTGTTATCAACGCGTGAAGTGAAATCATCAAGCAATAAAATTTTTGGATTTAATGCCAATGCACGAGCCAGCATAATGCGTTGTTTCTGTCCACCAGAAAGACTGGAACCACGTTCAGAAACAATTGTATTTAATTTGTTTGGAAGGCTGTTTATAAATTCTTTTAATTCGGCAGTTTCAATTGCTTTCTCTAAAAATTCATCGGTAACAATATCACTGAAAGCAATGTTTTCGCGAATGCTCATATTGAAAATAATACTGTCCTGAAAAACAAATCCCACCTGTTTATGAAATGCTTCGCGATTATATTTTTCAACCGGTTCACCATCAAATTTTATGGTGCCTGATGTTGGCTTTATTAAGCCGGTTAGTAAATGCAGTAATTGTGTTTTACCTGCTGCTGTTGGTCCGATAACAGCAATCTTTGAGCCCGGCAAAACTGTAAATGATATATCTCTTAAAACAGGAATTTGCCCGTATAAAACATTTACATTTTGCAGTTCAATTTCACCTTTCAGATCTTTTGTAATCGTTCCTGTTTCCGCTTCTTCCGGTGATTCAAGAATATTGCTGATGCGCTGGTATGATGCAGTTGCCTGCGCTATTACGCCACTCATAAAACCAATAAGTAAAATTGGAAATATGAGCATGGCAAGATAACTGTTGAAGGCAGCAAATTCACCAAGAGTCATGGAGCCGGTAATAACAAAATGACCGCCCAAAGCAAGTATAGTTAAGGCAGCCATGTTTGATGTAAATGTGATAACAGGGATAAGCCCCGCAAATAAATATAATATTGATAAACCAAAATCTCTTGCCTTGGTGTTTGCTTCCAGAAATTTATTGTATTCAGGTTGTTGAGAATTTACAACACGTATAATAGCCGCGCCCAAAATACTTTCATTAATTACTTTGTTAAGCCAATCTACAACAGCCCTGCTTTGTATAAATAATGCACGTACTTTTTTTAATACAAAAAAGAATGTTATCCCGATTATCGGGATAATTGCTATTACACATAATGCAAGTTTCCAGTTGATGGTAAGCAATAAAATGCTTGCGCCAATAATAATGAATAAAGAAGATATGATGGATACAATGGCTTGCGAGATAAATAGTTTTATGGAGTCAACATCAGCAGTAAGATTGGTTAATAATTTAGATGGATTTGCCTGCTCTATAAAAGCAAAACTCTGCTTTGATATTTTATCAGAAAGCTTTGTTCTAAGGTCTCTTGCCACACGTTCTGATGCGAAAGTTTGTATAATACTTTGCAGGTAACTGAATATAAATATGCTGATGATGGCAACTAAGAATTCTATAATTAAAGGCTTGTATAAAAATGCTCCTGCACTAAAAGAATCAATGCCGGTAGCTATCAGTTTCGGTATCAATAAATTTATTCCATTGCTTAACAGCGTAAAAATTATCAGCAATACTAAAATCCCTGAATATGGTTTAAGTAAACTGAGTATGCCTGGTTTTTTCTTCATTTTAATACCGGTAATTTATTGCATTGTATATTATAATTATGCTCATCATCTTCATGCAATATATTTATTTGGCAGCGCAAAAATATTCCTGTTTGTAATTGCAATAAACTTTGTTTTAGATTTAACCATGAAAACTATAGGTAAAGTAAAGAAAGAAGCAGGAAATAATTTTTTTGCTAAGAAGCTTTTAAAAATATAAAATAAAATTTACAGGTTAAGAGATTGAAACGTCATGCCGAGAAATCATTCGGTTTCGCCGCAATCAAAAGATAGTTGACGAAAGCGGTATAAGGTGTCAGACACTTCAAAAGTGTCAGACACCTATTCCAACAAAAGGTCATTGGCACGATAGGAGGCATCTCTCCACAATAATAAGCCTAAAAATGTAGTGGAGATTTCTCCTTCGTTATAATGACGTTTAAAATATCGGTCTGACACTTTTGAGTTTATAATATTCAACAAGGTTGTTTAAAAGTGTCTGACCGTTAATAACGTCATTTCTATTTTTTGCTTACCATAAGGCGATAACTCGAAATGACGACTGTGAACAATTGCATCAATAAAAATTTAAACAGCTTCTAAAAAATATTATTAACCTAAATCAAAATTATTCCTGCCCGGCTTTATTTTCATCAGGTCTGCGGCATCTGTTTTTCCATCCTTCCCGAAACTTTGCACGTTCTTCATCGCTCATATTCATCCATTTTTGCCGCCAATGCATACCGCGAGGCCACCCTTTTTCTCTTGATGAAAAATTTCTTCTTCCAAAGCTGCCAAACAAAATTTTACTTAAAATCAGAATGCCAACAGCCTGCCAATATGTGATGGGATGAACATTTAAAACAGACGGGAGTATTGCATTCCATAACTGCATTACAATAAAGCTGATTAATAATATTCCTGCAATAATGATAAGAGGAATTCCAATAAAAAATTTGTTTCTGTTACGATGCATAATGGTAAGTTTAATAATTTAAAAATTCATTATATAAATCTTCCAACCGGCTGCGCAAATGCTGTACTGCATACCGTTTTCTTGAAATAATTGTTTTTAACTTTTCGCCCTGCATATCTGCAATTTGTTGCAATGTTTTTTCTTCAAGTTCATTCATTATAAAAACCTCGCGCTGGTTAGCGGGCAATTCTTCCAGTGCAT
>JBDTLW010000436.1:0-3299 GCA_039934575.1 Parafilimonas sp.
GTAAACCTTTCTTTTCTTTCAGGCATTGTTTTGATTTATTTCGTTTATAAAGATATTATATAAAACTACTTTTCAGAAACAATACTGAAAGACAACCGTAATCATTGTTTATTGCTTATAAAATTTTGCTGATTGTGTTGATGAATTATTTGCTAACTGTATTACATAATAACCGCTTTTTAATCCTTCAACATTTATGTTACAGGTTTCGTTTACAAAAACAGATCTTGTAATAAATGCAGTGCCCGCTTCATTGCTGATCTTAATAGTATAGCTTCCTTTTTGCATGCCTGAAACAGAAATATTATTTACACATGGATTTGGAAAAACCTGTAATAGTTTTATAGCTGCAGCTTTAATATTTTTTCTAAAAGAACCGGTGGCTAATTCATGTGCGCCAATATCAATAGTACCCACTTTTCTATTGTTACCAAAATAATCTGTTGTGCCCCAATCACCGCGTGGTGCACCAATTACAGCAGACGGATCACCGCTGCCCACACATGGCGAACCGCTTTGAATATGCATATCCGGATTTACTGCATTGCTGCCGCTGATGCCTTCATTCACAAACAATGGATTACCATATTGTGATTGCTGACCAAACCCAAAAGTATTATTGGCAACATAGTTTGCAAAAGAGTTATAGCTATGATTAGTGCCATTTATTTTAAATTGAAATATAAGCCCTGTGCCTGCAGCGTTATTTTTATTATACCATTGATTATAATTCATGGTAAGATTTGTAATTAATGCATTGGCATCTGAATTTATCATGGCTGTACTGGCAGTGCGGGCATAAAAAATATTATCATTAATATTTACATCCTGCATATTATCAATCACCAGTTCTGCCCATGCAGAAAATTTTGCGCTTGTTCCGTTTACATCACCATCTCTTTTGCCTCCGCGGTTATTATAAAAACAACTGTTGTTTGCCACCAATGCATTTTGAAGTTTGCCTTTATAATTTCCAATTTTTAAACCAGCACTTCTGCAGTTATAAATAAGATTATTGCGCACGGTGATATCCTGCGTTTCATACGTAATTGAAGCAGGATCATTCTCTGCACTTATTTCAATTCCATAGTCACCATCATGAATAAGATTACGTTCAATCAATACAGATTTTCCGCCATCAACATAAATGCTTGCACCTTCTGAATACGGACTTTGATTTTCATAAAAAGTATTGTTTGAAATAACGCCGTTTCTTGCCTGGTCAATACTTGTGTTGCTGTTCTCGCCTTCAAATCCAATCACATCAATCGCAATGTTTGTATTATCATGCAAAACATTATTCATTGCACTAAAACCATCTACGTTTGAATTAAAAGAACACACTTCGCTTTGCCCTGTAATATTATTATTGAAGTCGCAATCATGTATGCTGATATTTTGCATAGCAACACTGCTTCTTCCATACACAATAAATGGTTGAGAATTCTGACTTGTTTTTGGTTTAATGTTTGGGTTAGTACTCCAGTTAATACCTGTAAACACGCAATTCTTAATTTCAATATTTTGCATAGATATGCTGCCGGAAGAATTTACAAGAATGCCTTGCGCATTGTTCTTTGCATTATCTCTTGTAAAAGTTAAGCCATCAACAACAACGTTGCTGAAGTTTGTTATTTGCAATACCGGGTTTGCAGAAGCGTCTGCTGATTTTACATACACAGTTCCGCTTCCGTTTTTTTGCAAAGTAATTTTTGATGAAGTTGTTCCTGAAAATTTCCAGGTAAGATTTTGTTTGTATGTGCCTGCATTCACTAAAATAATATCGCCCGGAGCAGATGCTTTATCAAGCGCTTTTTGAATTGTAAGTAACGGGCTTGAAGCAGAGGTTCCGCTATTTGAATCATTGCCTGTTGCAGCATTTACATAATAGTTGGTAGCAAAAACATTCACTAATAAAAAACTAAAGAATGATAAAAATAAGATAGCATAAAGCTGCTGGTTTTTCAGATTTTTCATGGCAGAGGTTTTATTGTTTTTGGTTAATTAAAAACCAAATATAATAATTCTGACTATAAAAATAAGATTTTGAAAAAAAATTGAAAGATTTTGAAAGATATTCTTATATCTGTACTTTTGTTTTCACAAAACGATGTCAATGGAATTGCTTAACCTGAAAGAAAGTATATTAATTAAAAACGGCGCGATGTTTACAGCCAAAGAAATTACCGGGCAACCCGAATTATGGAATTGTATTAGAAATTCTTTTTTACAGGCATCTGATAATATTGAAAACTTTTTGCAAACCGCTTATTCACAGATTGATAATATTATTCTTACAGGCGCCGGAACCAGCGCTTTTATCGGGCTTTCATTGCAGGCTGTTTTTTTCAGAAAAACTAAAATTATAACCAGAGCAATTGCTACAACAGATATTGTTTCTCATCCTCAGGATTATTTTAATGAACATCAAACACCATTAATCATTTCTTTTGCGCGCAGTGGCAACAGCCCCGAAAGTTGTGCAGCAATTGAGCTGGCTGATCAGTTTTCAAAAAAATGTTTTCATCTTATTATTACCTGCGATGAAGATGGTGCATTAGCGCATTGTCATTCATCAAACCCAACTTATGTTTTTGTATTGCCTGAAGCTGCGAATGATAAGAGTCTTGCTATGACAAGCAGTTATTCCGGTATGCTATTAACGGGTTTAATGCTGGCGTACATCAACCAAAAACAAAAAATAAAAGAACAGGTAAGTTTAATTATACAAGCTGCCGAAAATATTTTATTAAATGATTTGTCAACTTTAAAAAATATTGCTGAAAAAGATTTTAAGCGTGCCGTGTTTCTTGGCTCCGGAAATTTATTTGGTACAGCAACTGAAGCTGCACTTAAGTTGCAGGAACTTACAGATGGAAAAATTATTTGTAAAACTGATACGTATTTAGGTCTTCGCCACGGACCCAAAGCTGTGATTGATGAACAGACATTAGTTGTATATTTTTTAAGCAATGATGAGCAAGTAATGCGATATGAGCAAGACCTCATAAACGTAATGAATGAAGGCAATAATGCAATGCTTTGCGTGGGAATAAGTGAAGGATATAAATTGGTAAACAACGTGGATATGCAAATAAGTTTTGGCGTAATAGGAGAAAAGATTTGTGAAGATTTTTTACCTGTTTGTTCAATAGTTGCAGGTCAGTTATTGGGTTTTTATAAAAGTTTGCAACTTGGTTTAAAGCCGGATAATCCCTCAGTGAATGGTTCTATTTCAAGAGTGGTGCACGGCGTAAATATTTATCCTTTTGAAAAAGAAAAAAGTTTAGTTGAAGGAA
>JBDTLW010000437.1:0-3298 GCA_039934575.1 Parafilimonas sp.
GTGCACGGCGTAAATATTTATCCTTTTGAAAAAGAAAAAAGTTTAGTTGAAGGAAACTGAAAAGTGAATGATATAATATTGAAAAGTGAATAAGTGCTGCGTCATGTCGACGACAGGAGACATCTCTCAAAACTCAACGGAAAAGAAATCAAGAGACCTCTCCTGACGTCGAGGTGACGTCTTAAAACTAATACCAACATTATAAACTAAAGCAGTTGTGCAAAAAAAGCAATTTGATGTACTGGTTGCAGGCGAATTAAACATTGACCTGATACTTGATAAGCTTGACCAGTTTCCGGTTATTGGTAAAGAAATTATGGCTGCTGATATGTTGTACACGCTTGGCAGCAGCTCAGCCATCTTCGCCTCAAACCTAAGCACACTGGGCATTTCAGTAAACTATTGCGGTTGCATTGGTAACGATAGTTTTGGTGATAAGATATTGAATGATCTTGCTGCAAGAAATGTACATACAGAAAATATTATCCGCAGTAAAACAGCAGGAACAGGAATAACAGTAGCATTTAATTTTAACCAGGATAGGGCAATGGTTACTTATCCCGGCGCAATGAATGAATTGAAACAAAATGATATAACAGATGATATGTTGCAACACGCACAACATCTTCATGTAAGTTCTGTTTTTTTACAACCTGCATTAAAGCCGGGTCTTGTTGATTTATTTAAGAGAGCAAAAGATTTTGGTTTAACAACATCATTAGATCCTCAATGGGATCCTGTAGAAAAATGGGATTGCGACTGGAAAAATTTATTGCCATTGGTTGATGTGTTTTTACCAAATATTGAAGAGTTAAAAAATATAACACAGCAATCATCTAAAAATGATGTGATCAATGCAATAAAAGAATTTGCAAATATTATTGTTATAAAGAATAGTACAGAAGGCGCAACCATTTTTTATAAAGACGAAATAATTGAACAACCTGCATTCATCAATAATGATTTTGCAGATGCAATTGGTGCAGGCGATAGTTTTAACGCGGGCTTTATAAGCCGTTTTATTAAACAACGTTCTTTAAAAGAATGCGCTGAATATGGCGCTGTTTGCGGTGCTGTTAATACAACAGCCAAAGGTGGTACAACAGCATTTACAGATTTAGATGCAGTAAAAAAAATAGCAAAAGAAAAATTTAATTATACGATACAATGACGATGAAAGAAAAGCTTGCAGACTTTACCAAACAAGGCAAGGCATTGCTGGCAGTAAATTTTTACAATTTCGAAACGCTGAAAGGTTTATTGCTTGCAGCTAAAGAAACCAACAGCAGTTTAATATTACAATTAAGCGAAAGCTCTTTGCATTATTTAGGAGTTGAACCGGCTATTGCAATGGCAAGAGTAATGTTGAAAGAATTTGAGGTTGAAGGCTGGGTGCATCTTGATCATGGAAGCAGTATTGATGTTGTACAAAAATGTTTGGATGCAGGCTTTGATAGTGTGATGATTGATGCAAGCGAAAAACCATTTGAAGAGAATGTGCGCATTACAAAAGAAGCAGTAAAAATTGCAGCAAATTATAAAGCAAATGTTGAAGCGGAGTTAGGTTATATCGCGAAGCTTAATCAATCGCAAACCATTGAACCAACAAGCGCAGAAGATGCAAAAAATTTTATTGAAGCAACAGGTATAAATGCATTGGCAGTTGCTATTGGCAATGCACATGGTTTTTATAAAGAAACACCAAAGCTGCGTTTAGACAGGCTGAAAGAAATACGCGCTGTAACGCAATGTGCGCTTGTATTACACGGCAGCAGCGGCATTCCTGATGATCAGTTGCAGGAAGCCATTAGTTGCGGCATAAGTAAAATAAATCTTGCCACAGAAACAAAAAATGCATTCATGAAAAAGTTGCAATTGTTGCTTGCAGATAATGATGAAATAGATCTTAGAAAAATATTTCCAAAGGCGATTGATGAAGTGAAAGAATTAATTGTAAAAAAATTGAAAGTTATTAATATTTAATGCATGGATATGTTGTTGTCTGATTGAACAAACACGAACGTCATTTCGACGAAGGAGAAATCTCCCTTCTTATGAACAACTTCAAATTCATGATATGTCTCGTAACCTCGACATGATGTGCCAGGAGATTGAATCGAATTAAACATTTCTAATTGAATATTTAAAAAGAATGTTGTTATAAAAATTTGATGTAAAAAAATAAAGTCACTATGCAAAAAATTGTTCCTATTTTATTGCTTACGCTATTTAATTCTCATTCCTTCGCACAAAATGCGGACAATCTTTTATTAAAAAATTACAAGCCTGTTTCAATTTATAAAACGCCAACAACGAATATTCAAAGAGCATCTTTTCCTGTTATTGATATGCATTCACATGATTATGTTTCAACACAAAAAGATATTGATGATTTGGTGAAGCTGATGGATAAAATGAATATCCAAAAAACGATGATACTTACTTTTCAAACAGGTAAAGGCTTTGATAGCGCTGTTGAAAAATACAGTCGTTATCCAACGCGATTTGAACTTTGGTGTGGCTTTGATTACACTGGTTATGGCACACCAGGCTGGCAAAAACATGCAGTGGAAGAATTGGAAAGATGTTATAAAAAAGGAGCAAAAGGTGTTGGCGAATTAGGCGATAAAGGCGAAGGCGAAATGTACTCCAAACCCACGCCGGGCAGGGGTTTGCACATTGATGACCCGCAAATGAAACCATTGCTTGAAAAATGCGCTGAGCTGCATATACCGATAAGTATTCATGTTGCAGAAGATGAATGGATGTATGAAAAACCGGACTCAACAAATGATGGTTTAATGAATGCAGCAACATGGCATGTTGATATGAATAAACCTAACAAGCTTGGTCATGATGCACTGCAAAAATCTTTGGAAAATGCAGTGCGTGAAAATCCGAAAACAATTTTTATTGCCTGCCATTTGTTAAACGCCTGTTCTAATCTGCAGGTGCTTGGTGATATGCTGGATAAATATCCAAATTTGTATGCAGACATTGCCGCACGTTATGCGGAGATTGCGCCGGTACCGCGTTATGCCGCAGCCTTCATTACAAAATACCAGGACAGGTTATTGTATGGAACGGATAATGATCCTGATGAGCACATGTATTTAACAACATTCAGAATTTTAGAAACAGCGGATGAACATTTTTATGAAACGGATACATTCAATTATCATTGGGCTTTGTATGGATTGAATTTACCGAAAGAAGTTTTGGAAAAGTTGTATTATAAGAATGCAGAAAAGATTATGAAATAGCCTCTCCTAAATCCTCTCCAAAGGAGAGGACTTTT
>JBDTLW010000438.1:0-3294 GCA_039934575.1 Parafilimonas sp.
CCTAATGCAATATGCAGCATAATTGATGTTGATGAAGAAACATATTTCACTGCATTAATGCCTGCAAAAATTAGTTGTGATAAACTATCAAGATTATTGATGTAACCATCAGGCCAGATCATTCCATGGTTAATTTCATTGCCAACCTGCACCATATCCGGCGTTGTATTTTGATCTTTCAATTGTTGCATCACCATCTTTGTATAATCATACACAGATTGTTTTAACTGCGTGAAGTTTTCACCTTCCCAAGCCTTTGGTTTTAATTCATGTCCCGGATCAGCCCAATAATCGCTGTAATGAAAATCAAGCAAAAATTTCATGCCTGCAGCCTTTACTCTTTTTGCCATTTCTTTTGTATGCACAAGATCACAAAAACCCTGTCCGACTGTGCCATCCAGGCGGGCTTTTTGTGGTGAGTAACCACTATCATTTTGCGGATCAACAAATATTCTTAAACGTACATAATTAAAACCATGATCTTTTAAGATTTGAACAGCATCTTTCTCTACACCATTATCAGAAAATTTCATTCCTTTTGCTTCCAATTCAGGCAAAAAAGAAATATCAGCGCCTAACATTTTATCAATTGGCGTTGAAGTGAATTTGCTTATTGGAAATGTATTGTTTGCTTTTGTAACGAGATGCGGTGTGCCGGGTTGAATAGCTGCAATATCAGTACTTCCGCTCCATTCCACACCATCTGCTTTTGCCTCAAAACGTATCAATGATTTTGTTGTGCCCGATTGAACAATCACCTGGCATTTGCCATTGAATAAATGTCTTTGCGCAACGGTATCATCAAACTTATCCTGTTCATGACTGCTTGGATCGCCGTTGCCTACACCAATAATTTTCGCATCTCCTTGTAATGAAAAATGAATAAGATTATTTGCATCCGGAACTTCAACGCCGTTCTTATCAACAACACTAATATTTATTACTGAAACATCTTTTCCATCTGCTAACATTGTTGTTTTATATGGAGTAACAACAACCTGTGCAGGCTTATCACTTGTTTCAACTTCAGTCATTAATTTTCTGCCATTGCGATAACCAATTGCTGTTAATGTGCCCGGTTCATAATTTACACTCCATTGCAAATGACTATTACGCAGCATATCTTTTTTCCCCAAACTCTTTCCATTTAAAAACAACTCAACATTATCTGCATTGCTGTTTACCCAAACATCAATTGGTTGACCTTCTTTGCCAGCCCAATTCCAGTGCGGCGAAATCTGCAATACGTCCTGATTACTCCACCATGATTTATAGTAATAAGAAATATTTTTTGGAAAGCCGCACATATCCAACACACCAAAATGCGAATTGATATTCGGCCAATTATATGGTGTTGGCTCGCCACGGTAATCAAAGCCCGTCCATACAAAACCGCCCATCCACCAGTTATAAGGTGCGCACATTTTCCACCATGTTTCTGCAGTGCTGCTCCACCATGGATGCGTTGTGTCTTCATCAGGCACATAAGCATTAATGGTGTCTTTAAAATAAATGCCGCGTGTTGTAACGGTGCTGCCCATTTCTGTTCCAACAAGCGGTTGCATGGGATGATCTTTATGATAAGCCTGTACAAATTTTTCACGATAATTAAAACCGCGAACAGGTATTACTTCATTTACGCCTTGAAAGACATTAGGAACATCTGCAGCATACGTGCATGTTCGTGTTGGATCTAATTCTTTTTGTTTTTGAATAAAAGTTTGCGCGATACGTTTACCATAACTTGTTGTTTGCATTCCAAATTCTTCATTGCCTATTGACCACAAAAAAATAGAAGGCCGGCTTCTATCGCGTTTGATGATGCGTTCAAACTGACTTATATATTCATCGCTGCTGTTAAGCAAACGTTGTTCTTCTAAAACCAACATTCCTAAACTATCACAAGCATCAAGCAACTCAGGTGTTGCTGCATTATGACTTGTGCGAAATGCATTTACGCCCATTTGTTTTAATAAACGAACACGATAGTATTGCAAATAATCAGGCAGTGCAGAACCAACACCTGCGGCATCCTGGTGATTACACATACCATAAATTTTTGTATAAACACCATTCACAAATAGACCGCTGTCTGTAACATTTATCGTGCGAATTCCAAAGCGTATTTTCTCACTATCAATAACATTATTATTATTTTTTACATGCACAATTGCGCGGTATAAATATGGATTATCAACACTCCACAATTTTGGATTTACAATATTTATTTTTTGTGTGATGGTTTTTGTATCGTTGTTTAAAATTGATATTGATTGTGCAGTTGATTTGCCAATAATATTTCCATCGCGGTCTGTTATGTATGATGCAACAATGCAATTGGAAGAAATGTTATTTTGATTTTGTATAGTTGATTGAATACTGACTATTGTTGATCGTACATTTCCACGAATTATATCTGAATAAACAAATACACCATCGGTTGCAATATGCGTGTTGTTGAATTCATTCAACCATGTGTGACGATAGATTCCGGCGCCCTCATAAAACCAGCCTTCATATTGCGTTCCGTCAACACGCACTGTAATAATATTATCATGATGAAAGTTGATGAAGTCTGTAATATCATAAGCGCATCCCACATAACCGCTTTTATTATTGCCAACAAAAAATCCATTCACCCAAATAATTGCATCACGAAAAATTCCATCAAACTGAATTTGAAAACGATGACCTGAATCACTTGCCGGAATTGAAAAATGTTTTCTATACCAACCAATACTTGTTTCAGGAAATAAACCACCAACAGGTTTGTAACCGTGGCTTTCAACATCATTGCTTGTTGAGTTTGCGAACGGTAATTCAACTGCCCAATCATGCGGAAGATTTAATGCGCGCCATGAAGTGTCATTAAAATGTGTATCAGCAGGTGTGCCCGGCGCATAACCTGATTTTGAAAAAATAGTCGTTATACTATAATTGAAATCTTTTGCAGGATTGTTTACGCTGCCAAATGCAAACTTCCAGTCGTTATCAAAATTTGTTTTTCTTGTTGGAAGTGTTTGAGCGAATGTGTTTGCAGTGATTACACTTAATATCAGCAAAAAATAAAATTGTTTGGCTTGCATGATGAAGTTTTTATTTAAGCGTCATGTCGATGAAGGAGACATCTCTTAAAGTTTGAAGTGTAAAAAGATCAGGAGACTTCTCCTATCGTCGAAGTGACGATAACAAGTTTTATATTTAAAAAAAGAATCAATTTTTAAAAGCATCTAATGCAATCGTTGGCTTTCCACTGTTATCAAATGCACCAAGCGAATAACTTTTCCAGTTATT
>JBDTLW010000439.1:0-3292 GCA_039934575.1 Parafilimonas sp.
TCAATAGCATCTCTTTCATATTGACCAACATTATAATTATCATGAATACTTAAAGAAACAAATGCCATCGGTTGCCAGTTTATTTTATTGTTTTGGATTGTTAGTTTAACTAATTGCGTAAAGCAGGTATCAATATTTCCGCCATTGGTTAATTGATTTTCAACCGTACTCAGGCTTTCGCATTTAATATATGCATCACGTTCAAACGGATAATCTTTACTTGTAAATAAATGATTGATGCCGATAAGCTCACTATCATTTAAAGCATATACATCCGTTAATCTGAAATATAAAGGGCGTTGCCATTCAACAGGATTTGCAATATCTTTTATAGCTGTATTGAACATAAATGCTTTTGCATTATTTGTGTCTTTATTACATTCAAAAAAAGCAAGCAACGAATCTTTACCCGGTAACCACGCAAGGCTTTCAAAACCGGCATTCTTAATTTTGTATGTGCTTAGAATATGTAAAGTATCAGGCAAAATAATTATTGATTTTGATTGCTCTCTAATTATCCCTTTTATCAAATAACAAAAAGAAGTATCGGCTTCAAGAGAAAAGAAAATTGTATCATTTTTTACAACGGCTGCTTCAATACCATCATATCTTTCTAATAAAATATTATTGATATATAGAGAATCTTTTTTTGCACCTGCATGTTTCAAATTTTGTAATGAGAATGCAGTATGTTTTGGAATTGTATTTTGCTGAAGTGATTGTTCAATCTCTGAACTGTCAATCATATAAATTGAGTCAATAACATTTCTCCTGTTTTGCGGAACCAATAAAATTTTATTATGCCATTTGGCAAGAGCCGAAAATTCATAGCGATGTGCGGTGAGAGAATCATTTATCTGAACAATATTAGCCTGTTGACCAATTGTTGAAACAGTGCTGATCACCAGCATCCATAATAATACGCTTTTCATTGCTTAAAACTAATACTTAGTACCTCATCCGGCTTAAGCAAAATTATTTTAATCTTATTTTTTAAAGTAAAGAAATTATAAGAATGATTCTTTCATATCAAAATATTAATTGGCCGTCAATATTAAATAGTTGGTTTTTTAGTACTTTCGTTACCTAAATAAAATGACATGCGCCTAATGAAAAAATTTACAAGCCTTTTAGTGATTTTCGTTTTGTGTTTTGGATTCAACAGCCACGCACAATTCTTAAAAAAATTAAAAGACAAAGTAAACAATGCTGTAAACGAGAACACCTCCACCAATTCCAATCAATCTTCACAATCAGGAAACAATAGCAGCAGCACAGGCTCGCCAACAAATACCAAAGGCGGCGGGCTAACCAACACCACACCGCCGGATGTAAACCAGCAAATTGCAGATGCAGAAAAAAGCCAGACTGCAGGCGATTATAGTGATGCACGCTACTCAATTCAGCAGGCGCTGATGAGTATTGAATTGCAGATAGGCAAACAGGTTTTACTGTCATTGCCAGAAAATGTAAGCGGTTTGCAAAAAGATACTACACAAAATAAAGTGATGAGCACACAATGGGGGTGGAATAATCTTACTATTCAAAGCGTATATAAAAAAGCAGATCAGCAATTGACTGTTACTATAGGAAATAATACGGTGTATTCAGGATTTATTGATCTGTATTTTAATAATTCGATGTACGCACAAACAAACAGTGATGGTGACAAACAAAATACAAAACAAACAAAAATAAAAGGCTATAAAGCTGTTATTACGTATGATGACAGCAAAGGCTACACGCTGCTTGTTCCCTTAGGACAAAGCTCACTGATAGTTTGGGAGTGCGTAAACTTTGCCACCGAACAAGATGTAATGAACGCTGCAAATTCTTTTGATATTGACGGTATTAAAAAAATGCTCGGCGAGCAATAATTATAAAACACAAATTGCAAAAAACAAATAACACAGCCTGATAAAATAATTCAAATGAAATGAGCCTTGCAAATATTAGTTACAAATTATTTCGATTTTAGCACATTCCATTTGACCAGAATAAAAAATAAAAAAATCAACAAATGAAATACTTAATTATAGCTGCATTCATGTTGTGCGCAACTGCCGCATCAGCCCAGGATTTTACTACGGATATTGCTACAGCAAAAACTGCTTATTCTTCGGGCAATTTAGAAGATGCTCATTTTGCTTTGCAACAAGCCATGCAGGAAATTGATATTATTATTGGCAAAGAAGTTTTAACCGCACTGCCTGCAAAAATGGATACCATGTCAGCCAATATTAAAGACGATAATGTGATGAGCAACGTAGGTTTTATGGGCAGCACTATTCACCGCAGTTATGGACAGAATGATGAAGTTGATCTTTCTATTATTGGCAACTCGCCGCTTATTGCAACATTAAATACTTTTTTAAATACGCCTTTGCTTGGCGGGATGATGAGTAATGGGAACAATAAGATAATAAAAGTACAGGGCTATAAAGGGCAGCTTGCAAAAAGCGATAATGGCAATGGTCAGACAGATTATACTATGCAAATTCCTTTGGGAAGTTCACTAATTACATTTACCGCAAAAAACACTACAGATACACAGATCACAACATGGGCAAACACTTTGCCTTTGCAGCAAATCGCAAAACTGTTGAAATAGAATTTTTTGTTTTGGGGTAAGGAATTTGGAAGTAATGGATTCCTGAATTTTTTGATTGAAATCAATTCTCTTCCACATATTTTTTAAAGTTATTAAGAATGGCTTGCCAGCCATTTTTTTGCAACTCAACTGAATTCATATTTTCTGCTTCAAACTTTTCCGTGAGTTTTGTTTTACTTCCATCTTCTGTAAATGTTACCTGCACTTTACGTCCATCACCTAATGTGTATTCAATATAAGACTGATTATCTACTGTATCATATATACCGCCAAAATCAAAACCAAAACTTCCATCTTTTGCTTCCATGCGATAAATAAAATTTCCGCCAACTCTCAGATCATTTTCTGCACGCGGTGTAAACCAATCATCAGAAGCATTATTCCATTTGGTTATATGTTCAGGTTTTGTGAAGTAATCCCAAACTTTTTCAATAGAAGCATCTATTATGCTTTCAACGGTAATAATAATTTTTTGCTCTGCGTTCATAAAATATCTTTAAGTATTATTGTTATGAGATTGCTACTTACGTATGCAATAAAAAGATTTTAATAATCAATTACCTGCTCTTCTATCATTTCAGGAATTTTTCGCCATTCGTATTGTTGGTTGCGTAACTGAGGTTCAAAGCCTGCTTCTTCAATTGCTTTTTGAATAGTTTTATAAGTAAAGCGATGTGGTGC
>JBDTLW010000440.1:0-3278 GCA_039934575.1 Parafilimonas sp.
AACATACATTCAGCCAAAGCCAAAAGATGAAGTTCCGTTTCTTGATTTCAGTCCTTTACAAAATGCGCTTGAATCATTAAAGAAAAGCACAGACAGTTTAAGCATACGTTTAAAAAAGGATTCCAATTCAGTAAATGAAAACATGAATGTTGAATTGGCGAAAGCTGAGCAGCAATTATTATTTCCAAACGGATTACCGCGCAGAAGCTGGTATAAGCATAGTTTATATGCACCGGGATTTTATACAGGTTATGGTGTAAAAACTTTGCCGGGTATTTGCGAAGCAATAGAACAACGAAACTGGAAAGAAGCGCAGGATGAAATAAATCTTACAGCGGAATCAATTGAAAGGCTGGCAGATTATTTAAAAAATATTAGTAATTAGTGTAAAGTTTATAAAGCCCTTATTCATTATTGTAATATTCATTTAATACTTCATCAATAGTATCTGTAACTTCTTTTGCATTTTCTTTTGTAAAACACAGCGGCGGTTTTGTTTTCAGTACATTATCATCAGGTCCGTCTGTGCTGATAAGTATGTATTTATTTCTTAGCTCATTTTTTATATGATGCGCTAATTTTCTATCAGTTTCACCATTATTTTCTTTCACTATCTCTACGCCCAAAAACAAACCGGAACCTCTTATATCACCAATACAAGCATATTTTTTTTGAAGCGATAAAAAAAGAGATGTATAATAATCACCAACCATTTTTGCATGAGCTTGTAATTTTTCTTCTTCAATTACTTCCAGCACTGATAAACCAATAGCACATGAAACGGGGTTACCGCCAAATGAACTGAAAAACTCAACGCCTTTACTAAATGATTCTGCTATTTCGTTTGTTGTTATTACTGCACCCATAGGATGACCATTAGCCATTGGCTTACCTATGATCACAATATCGGGAACAACATTCTGCGCTTCGTAACCCCAAAAAAAATCACCCATTCTTCCAAACCCCGTTTGCACTTCATCACTTATACAAATACCGCCCTGCTTTCTTATGGCAGGATAAATTTCTTTCAAATATCCTTTTGCAAGCGGAACTTGTCCGCCACATCCTACAATCGGTTCAGCAATAAATGCTGCAATTGGCGTATCTGAATTTTCTATTTGCTCAATGGCTTCCTTCGCATATAATTCACCTGCATTATCACCTGTATATTTTCCCCTGTATGTATCCGGAATTTTAGTTTTTAGTATATATTCTTTTTGCCCTTGTCCTTTTGGATTGCTGAATTTATAATCACTAATATCCATAGCTATTTGTGTGTTTCCATGGTAGCCATGTTCCATCACCATTAATTTTTTATGCCTTGTATGTGCATACAACAGCCGCATTGCCAAATCAGTTGCAGCGCTTCCTGAATTTACGAAATATACTTTGCTGAGTGAGCCCGGAAATTTTGATAATAATTTTTCTGCATACTCCGGCAACAAGTCATACAGGTATCTTGTGTTGGTGTTTAATTTTGCCATTTGCCTTTGTCCTGCAGCCACAACTTTTGGATGCGAATGACCTACATGCGGAATATTATTATACGCATCTAAAAAACTGTTTCCATACACATCATACATGTATTGAAAAGCAGAAGCATCCATTGAAACAGGTTGCTTATAGCTTAATGAAAAAATAGGGCTGATATGCTGATGCCTTCTTTCAATTTGCGCTGCAACAGTTTGCTGTTGTG
The DNA here is from genome assembly GCA_039934575.1 of Parafilimonas sp. Taxonomy (GTDB): domain Bacteria; phylum Bacteroidota; class Bacteroidia; order Chitinophagales; family Chitinophagaceae; genus Parafilimonas. The sequence goes on from JBDTLW010000440.1 coordinate 1,697, forward strand.
CTATTGGCAAATCAATAGCTTTTCTAAAAACATTTTCTGCAGCAATAGGATTTGTTTTCAACCATGCATTAAGCATTTTCCAGGCAAATGTTTCACTTATCGTTGCATATTCATTATCGGGATTTATTTTTTTTGAATGTGCAGAATTGCATACGCTTATGCAAAGCCGCGCCGCAATAAGATAGTATAAAATTTTTACTTCTTTTTCTTCAAGCGGAAGAATAGCATGATATGCTTTTAGAATAACAGGAGCCCAAACTAAAGGATCTTCCTTATCATAACAGGCATAAGTAATTGCCACGGCTAATTCATTAATTAAAAGCGAATAGGTTGCATCACCAAAATCAATAATTCCCGAAACGGTTCCAGCGTTTACCAATACATTCCATTCATTAGCATCATTGTAAATAATTTGCTTTCGTAAGTCCGGCAACAGCGGGCTTACATTTTCTTCAAACTGCAGAAAAAAATAGCATACAATATTTCTGTTATGTGCATCCGGAATGTCATCAATATATTTTTTATTGAGGAGTAAATATTGAATGTCCCATTCCAGTTGTCTTGCCTGTAAAGTATAGCTGTTGCATTGCTGAAGCGCAATATCTGTTTGCGCAAGAAAAGTTCCGAATGAATGAAAGAGTTCTTTTGTTGGTTTCTCATCACCCAAAAAATTGCCTTCTAAAAAAGAGAGCATTCTGCAGATGGCAGGCACTCCGTCTATGTCAGTTATTTTAATAAAATCGCCATTTAAAAATGAGATTGGTTTTGGAAATTTATCAGCATCATTTTTCTGCAGATGCAGCAGTATATTATTTTCGGCTTCAAGTAAAGCAAGCAGTTCTGCTGTATAGTTGTATGTTTTAAAAATATACTTAGTTGAATTATTTTCAACAATGTAATTGACATTATTGTAGCCGGTAAGTTTTTTAAATTCCGGCTTAATAAATCCGAATTCTTTTTCTAAAAGTTTTTGTATCATTAAATATTCAATACGTTATTTTCTTCCTGATTTTTCTTGTCCTGCCATTCTTTATGATTAATAATGATCTCAATTTTTTTTCTGCATCGGTCAATATCAGCCTGGTATTCTTTTATTTTTTCATCGTTTAAAGAATTAAGCATTGCTTTTTCAAAATAGCCGATAGCTTCATCAAAATTCATATTAAGCTCTTCGACAATAGCATAGCGATAGTACACCCAGGATTTTTCTATAGTGGGAATGGTGAGACAATAATGAAGATGTTTTTTTAACTCATCATAGCGTTCCATATCTGTAAGCAAAACAGCATAATGAAAATATGGATGCGGATAATTGGGATCGCTTTTTATTGCTGCGCGAAAATGTACTTCTGCTTTTTTATAATCATCAAATTGTGTTTTATAAATCCATCCAAGCGAGTTATGTGTTGGTGCATGTGTGGGCACATCGTATAATATAGTTTCATACTTACGCAAAGCGTCAACGTGTGCGTTTTTTTTGATGTCTGCTTCTGCTTCTAAAAATAATTCTTCAATGTTCATAAAATAAATTTTTACCAGCCAAGCAACCATGCAAATATTAAAGGCGCTACAATGGTTGCAT
>JBDTLW010000441.1:0-3274 GCA_039934575.1 Parafilimonas sp.
TTAATGTATGTGTTGTACGTTTTTTCATTTTAATTTTCATCGTCTTATTTTAAAAAGTATTTGAGTAGTGTTAGAGTGTACAAAATTAAATTAAAACAGGTATGTTGTCTCAATTTTGCAAATTTATTACTTTGTATGCTTTGTTACTAATCCCAAAGTCAGCGATAAGTTTTATTATAGTGTAAAGGGCTTTATTATAATTTAGCAGCAATTTCAGTTATTTAAAATTATAACTAAAGCTTTAATGAAATACTTTTCACACTGCATAATTATATTTCTCGCTGTACTGCTCAACGCGTGTCAGAAAGAATATGATCCTTTACCAGCAAATCAAATATCTATTAGTAATGAGCAAATAATATTAAACCCTAACGGAGATGCCCCGCTTACTGCCAGCATATCACTTACAACTTCAGAACAAACAAAAATATCACTTCGTGTTGTTGGCAAAAACGGAGCAGAAAGTGATATTTTAAAAGACTTTGATGATGTAAACACTGTTCATAGTATTCCTGTTCTTGGTCTATATCCTGACTATAATAATACGGTTGAAATTAATTTTAAAAATGCATCGGGAATTATTATCGGAACTAAAACCTATTCTGTTAAAACCGCAGTGCTACCGCCAGATATTTTTCCTGCCATTACTATAAATACAAAGCAACCTGGTATAGAACCCGGCTTAACTCTGGTAAGTTATTTCGGGCAATCTTTAACCAGCTCTGTTCCTCAATATCCTTTTATGTTCGATGCATTTGGTGACATACGCTGGTATTTTGATTTTAGAAATAGCGCAGCTTTAAACAACTTGTTTTATGATGTTGGAATGGAGCGCTTGCAAAACGGAGATTTGTATTTTGGCAATACAAACTCAGGTACCATTTACGAGGCAGATATGCAGGGAAAGATTATTGATACCTGGCCGTTACCAGGATATATTTTTCACCACAATGTACAGGAAAAAGCAAATGGCAATTTCCTGGTAACTGTTGGCAAGGAAAACGCTTCTACAGTAGAAGATTATATAGTTGAAGTTGACCGGCAATCGAAACAAATTATAAGAACATGGGACTTACATCAGTCATTGCAATATAACCGCAGAACGCTCTCAAATGATCCTGTTGACTGGATTCATGTGAATGCAGTTATTTATGACGCCTCTGACAGCAGCATTATAATTTCAGGCCGGGTGCAGGGGCTTATAAAATTAGACCAGAATAATAATGTAGTCTGGATAATGGGTTGCCATGCAGGATGGGGAGTTGCCGGTAATGGTACAGACCTTAACCAATATCTGTTACAACCTTTGGATAAAAACAACCAACCAATTACAGATAATAGCATACTAAACGGAAACACAAATTCTCCTGATTTTGAATGGAACTGGTATCAACATGCGCCTATGCTAAAACCAGACGGACATATAATGCTGTTTGATAATGGGGGAGACAATCGCAACTTCAGCGGCAGCGGGCAATACAGCCGTGCAGTAGAATACAACATTGATAAAAACAATAAAACCGTGCGGCAGGTTTGGGAATATGGCAAAGAAAGAGGCGCAGAAACCTATTCGTCCATCGTATCTGATGTTGATTTTTTAAATGATGATAACCACGTAATATTTTCGTCAGGTGCGGTAAACAATACAACAACTTATGGAAAAGTAGTGGAGGTTGATTATACTACGCAAGCCGTTTTGTTTGAGGCAACCATAACACCGCCAAAAGCTTTATATGGTATTACTTTTCACCGCACAGAACGCATGAGCTTATATCCATAGAGCCATATTTACTGTTCCAGAAAATTAAAACTCCTTCACCCATGCCATAAGCGCACATGGGGCATTTTGTTTTTCCTTTATCAGGTCCTGAAAGATGTTAGGATCAAAAGCCGGAAGATTTTCACCAACAGATAATCCAGATTGATATTTAAAATTATTCGTTTGCGGATAATCCGGAATATGCAACCCTAAATAAATATTTCGCTCTGCAACCTGTATTCCATTTTTATTTTCAATTGTCATAATTCCGCTGCCGCCGCGGTTCTCCGCTTTTTTTCTTTCAGCCGTAGTAAGTAAAGGATCATCGTCAAATACAAATTCATCAATATAATATTCATTAAAATCCGGCTCTTTCAACGTAACATGAATATGCGCCGGAAGGCTGCGATTTGGATAAGGCGCAGGTCTTAAAGTATAAAATTTATATTCACCTTTCATATTCGTTTTCATCCAGTCGCGTATATAGCCATGGCGCTTGCCCCATCCGGTTTCATTTCCTTTTTGTGTATAATGCCCTGTTTGATCGGTATGATAAACATACAGCACAACATTTGCAGCAGGTGTTTTTCCATCTGCTTTATACACAATCCCGCTTACCATCAGTTTAGGTCCGGCTTCAAAATAATCAGGAAGCGTATCTATCCAATTTAATTTTTCAAAAGCAACCGGGCTTTCATAAATTGCTTCACAGCCTTCGCATCCCCCGCCAACAATAATACTGTCGCTTGTTGCAACTGCATCATAGTTATTTGCAGATTGATTGCTGCACAAAATAAAAATCAGTGTAAAAATTATTGAGTGAACGAGTAAAGATTTCATGAATAAATTTTCTTAAAACTAAGTTCCTTAAATTTTTGTGTTAACTTATTTACAGCAGATGCAGCAAAACCTTGATGAATTGCATTTCGTCAGGCATTTACTGTTTGATATGTAAAGTTTGCAAACTGCAATAATGAGTTATTAAATTTGATGAAATGAATAAGCAAAATATTTTTTGGAAATACAAGCTCGATCATATTTTGTTTTGGTTGTTTACTATTCTATTTCATGCGTATGTGCGCAGGTATTTGATTGATAAAACAGGCTGGCAGGAATTTACTCTCGAAGTTTTTTTGCGCAATGGCTTGCTCGCATTAATTGTTTATATAAATCTATTTATTGGCTTGCCGCTTTTGCAAACAAAAAAATATATAAAATTTATATTGCTTTTACTGGCGCTTTTAATTTTTTATACAAGCATAAAAAACTTTCATGATGAATATCTATATGGCTATGTGATTAATGATGCGGAAAAGAAAAATTTCTGGATAAACACTTATTATAATTTCTCGAATGCCTTATTCTACCTGGGTTTTACAATGGCACTTCAATTCAGTAAAGAATGGTTTTATCAGCGTGACCATTTTCAAAAATTAATAATTGAAACCCTGAATTCAGAAATTAAATATTTAAAAGATCAGATAAATCCGCATTTTTTATTCAACTCTTTAAATA